>JANPJE010000056.1:0-26478 GCA_031425355.1 Spirosoma sp.
CCTCGACGATGAAGGCGAAGTTGAACTGGCCGATCTCGCCGGGGGCGTCCCAGCAGAGCTCGCCGGTGGTGGGGTTGATGGTGAAGGTGGGCGTGCCCCCCCCCTCGCGGGCGGTGCTGAAGCGGGTCGGATCCTGGTAAGCCGGAATAGGTCGGCCCCCGCAACTGGTCTCGTTGGGGGATGTTTTGGGTACGCTGAGTCGAAAGGCGAGGCTATCGCCGTCGGCATCGAAGGCGGCCGGGTTGTGGCAGAACTTCTGGCCCACTCGGCCTGAGTCGAGGGGGGGGGTGAGCATGACGGGCGTGGAGTTGGTCAGCAGGGCCGCATTGATGTAAATCGTCGTCGAAACAAAAAAAGCAATGGTTTCTGAACTGCCCGGCGGGGGGAGATTTATTGTACCTGTATTCCGGTTAGGTACGGTAATGCCGATGGTATAAGTGCCCGGCCCCGGATAGGTATGCGTGGTGGTATACGTATTGATCGAAGACGTATTGCCATTGATAAGCACGCGGGAGCCGCGTTCTACTACGGCTGTTGTGCCGTCTCCGAAGCAAATCGTGTATTGAGTTGCCAGATTTGACGCATTTCGACCCCCGGTGGGTCCGGGCGTTTCATCGAAGTAAGCGGTGAAGGTAATTCTGTAGGTGAGGGAGGTCTGGGAGATGCGTTTGGTGGTAATCTCGCCCGCCCGCACGTGGGTCGCCTGACTAACCGAAGGCCACAGCACCCCACCAAGAAACAGACTCAGTAAACCGGATATATAAAGGAATCGCATGGAAACAATTGTGTTTCTCATACAACGGTTTCAGGGGTAAAAAGCGTATGAGAACGGTGTGTGAGGCATAAGTAATAAGTGGTAAGCAATCAGGGGTAAGGGATAAGTAGTGAGTAGTGATTAGTAAGTGGCTGGTGCCAAAGTAAATCTCGCGCCAGCCCCTTACTACTTACTACTTACCAGTTTAATACAATACCCATGTGTCTTTTCCGCCCCCGCCCTGCGAGGAGTTGACCACAAGTGACCCTTTTCGGAGGGCCACGCGGGTTAGACCACCGGGAATTACGTTTATGCCATCACCGTAAAGAATATACGGGCGAAGGTCTACATGTCGCCCTTCGGCATGATCGCCAACGATGCAGGGCACCCGCGAGAGCGAGATGGTTGGCTGAGCAATATAATTACGTGGGTTTTCCTTGATTTTCTGACGGAACAGGTCATGTTCTTCAGGGGTGGCTTTCGGGCCGATCAGCATACCGTAGCCACCCGCTTCGTTGGCTTCTTTAACGACCAACTGCTCAATGTTTTCCATTACGTACTTGCAGTCTTCCTCTTCGCGGCAGATGTAGGTTTTTACGTTCGGAATAATGGCTTCTTCGCCTAAGTAGTACTGAATAATACGGGGTACGTAGGCATAAATAACTTTATCGTCGGCAACACCGGTTCCGGGGGCATTGGCTAAGGCGACGCGCCCTTTTTTATACACTTCAAATATGCCGGGCACACCAATCATCGAATCGGGATTGAAGGCCTGAGGGTCCAGGAACGTATCGTCGATGCGCCGGTAAATGACATCTACAATTTGAAATCCTTTTGTCGTACGCATTCTTACATACCCGCCCGACACGACCAAATCGCGGGCCTCGACCAGTTCAACGCCCATTTGCTGCGCCAGATAGGAATGTTCAAAGTAAGCCGAGTTATAAATGCCCGGTGTCAGCACAACCACCGTTGGATTGGGTCGGTCGGCAATAAACTGGAGCATCTGAAGCAAACGCGTCGGGTAGTCGGACACGGGACGGACGCCCGTCTGGGCCAGTACTTCGGGAAATGTCTGCTTGTTGAGTTCGCGGTTTTCGAGCATATATGACACGCCCGACGGACAGCGAAGGTTATCTTCAAGTACCATCATTGTGCCATCGTCACCCCGGATAAGGTCGGTGCCGGTAATATGACACCAGATTCCTTTGGGTGGTCTCACACCCAAGCAACCCGGTAAAAACGATTTGCTGGACTCGATCAGGTCGCGGGGAACAACGCCATCGTTCAGAATACGCTGCTCGTTATACACGTCATCCAGAAACATATTAATGGCTTTTATGCGCTGGATCAGCCCGGCTTCGAGCCGGTCCCACTCCGCCGACTCAATCACGCGCGGGATGATGTCGATGGGCATAATACGCTCAGTACCTTCACCTTCTGAGTACACATTGAACGTAATGCCCATGCTCATCAAGGCGCGTTCGGCTGCGTGTTGCCGCCCAATGAGGTCTTCGCGGGTGAGTTGCTCAACGCGCTGACGAAACGGTACGTAGCCCGCCCGCACCTGTGTTTCATCGACGAACATCTCGTCAAAAAAATTCTCAGTCTGGTAATCCTTAAATGAGAAATTAGCACTGGTTTGACCTTGCGATTGCGTCATTCCATTGCCTTTTTGCGACTGTGACTGGCGGGTGTTCTGTTTTTTCATAAAACAATATATGGTAAAATGCCTGGATTGCCAAACACAATCATGTCTGATGGTGAATTATACAAATAAAACACTGTGAGTGCAAAATTTAGCAAAAAAGCGCAATTTGTCAGCTAACCTACGGTTTAATCGGTCGGCAACGTAGTGGTAGACTGGCGTTTTAGAGTCTGGCGCGCCGACAAAACAAACGTATTTTTCAGTCTTAATCTACCTGATTCTGTTGATTTTATTTTACTTCTGCAAAGCTATTCCTGAGTCATAAATATAGTCTGCATTACAATTTACTAACCGTTTACAACCAAATGGGTGGTTATTTAGTCTTGTGTGCAGTACTAAACGTATATACAGTTTATGAGAGCAATATTCTTTACTCTTGCTTTATTTCTGATTGGGTTTTCGTCGGTAAAGGCCCAAACGGAGCGGGGTAGCCGACTGGCGGGCGTTCAGGTTGGCAACATCGTGATTCCAACGTCTGGCGGCTCCGGTACGATCATCAGTCTTCAGCCAACGTATGGCTGGTTCGTGAGCGACGGTCTGGCGGTTGGCGCGGGTATCCCTTTCTTTCATATTAGTTCCAGCGGTTCCCGAATTACCCAAATCGGTTTGTCACCTTTCCTGCGCTACTACATCGGCCCATCGCCGGTAAAGCCGTTTCTGGGCGCATCTATAGGCGTCGTAAGTACCTCTACGTCGAGCACGGGGTCGGCTTCCGGATCAAGTACCAACGCGCTCTACAGTGGTACCGCCGGACTGGCTTTTTTTATGAACAGATCGGTTAGCTTCGATATGGCACTGACGTATACCGGGGGCGATACCGGGTCGGTTAGCTCTATTCTGGGGGGCGGTTCAAACGCACTGACGCCTAATTTCCCAAATGCATTGAATATCAGTCTGGGATTTCAGGTTTATTTCGGGAAGAAATGATTGAGAATTTGGGGCAAGTTTTCTGGACAGGATTACAGGATTTTTATTACCATGTAATCCTGTCCAGAAATCTGTTTTACACACTACCACAGATAATGAACCGGATTTTTGATGCGCTCGTCGTAGATTCTTTTCACGGCGGCCATCTGTTCGGCTGTGGGAGCCGGTCGTTCAGCAGCGGCCAGATTGGAGATCAGATGCTCCGGTTTCGACGCGCCGGGAACAATGCAGCTAACAGCATCGAAGGTCAGAATCCAGCGTAGCGCATCGGGGGCTAAATTGGTGTCGTCCGGGAAAACGGTTCGCAACTCGTCAACTGCGGCTAAACCCGTTTCATAATCCACTCCCGAAAATGTTTCTCCTTTGTCGAAAGCCGCGCCTTCCCGATTGAAATTCCGATGATCATCTGCCGAGAAGGACGTATCGGAATGGAATTTTCCGGTCAGTAAGCCACTCGCCAGTGGCACTCGAACAATAATGCCCACATCGCGCCGATGAGCTTCAGCGAAAAACAACTCTGCCGGGCGTTGCCGAAACATATTAACGATAATCTGCACCGTTGTTACGTTCGGAAACTCGATGGCTTTCAGGCCTTCTTCTACCTTCTCGACGCTAACACCCAAATTCTGAATCTTTCCTTCGTCTTTTAATCGATCGAACACCTCAAAAATTTCCGGTCGGTAATAGACTTCGGTAGGTGGGCAGTGGAGTTGAATCAGGTCGAGGGTTTCGAGGTTCATGTTGCGCAAACTGTCGTCAACGAACTTACGGAGCGCGTTCGGTTGATACGCTTCCTTGGTATGAGGCTGTAACCGACGACCGCATTTGGTGGCTACATAAATCCGTTCGGAACGCGAGCGCACAAGCCGCCCGACGGCCTTTTCGCTTTCCCCGTCGCCATACACGTCGGCAGTGTCGATAAAGTTAATTCCGGCATCGACGGCTTCATTAAGGATCCGGTCGGCGTTTTCGTGGCTGAAGGGGTCGCCCCATTTTCCACCAACCTGCCAGGTGCCTAAGCTGATTTCAGAAATGCTAAAGCCTGTTTTGCCAAGTTTTCGATAATTCATCTGGATTAATTTGAGAAGTTAAGAGAAAGGATAGCACGCGGATGGCGCAGATTTCCGCAGATAAAAATCTGTTTTTAATCGGCATAATCCGTGTTATCCGCGTGCCAACTTAATTCCAAAGCGTTCGCCGAGTTCTTCCAGACTTTTTACGACCGGCTCCACTACGGGAATTCCATTCGCAAGTCGTTCGGCTTCCATTTCGCGTTCGGGGTCGCCGGGAATCAGCACCCGATGGCCATCAATGGCTTTCGCCTGCCGAAATCGCTGAATCCACGTATCCATGTGGGCTTTGAACTCATCGGCGGGCCGGAACGCATCAATCCGCATGGCCCCGAAAAAATGTCCTGTTCCCGCGCCAACGCCCTCATTGGCCTGCATAAACCCCGCTGTTGCGAAGGGCGGCACCCAGGGGCCGTAGTTAGCACCGGACAGCACACCCGAAAAAATATCGACAATGGCGCCCAGCCCGTAGCCTTTGTGGGAGCCGTGTTCTCGGTCGGTACCGAGCGGCAGCAAAGCGCCCCCGTTTCGGATGGCGTTGGCATCGGTGGTGGGATTGCCTTCGGCGTTTTGTGCCCAGCCTTCCGGAATGCCCTGACCCTTTCGCTGCAAAATTTCGAGTTTGCCATACGCTACCGCGGTTGACGCAAAATCGGCCAGAAAAGTAGGTTCTGTTGCTGCCGGAATGGCTACAGCTATTGGGTTGGTTCCCAGTAGTTTATCCAATGAAAACGTAGGAGCCACGAGCGGGGCCGCGTGGGTCATTGCCTGTCCAATCATATCATGTTCCGTAGCCAGTAGCGCGTGATACCCCGCAATGCCGAAGTGATTGGAATTACGTACCGCTACCCAGCCGGTTCCGGCTATTTGTGCCTTCTCAATAGCCACCTGCATGGCCCACGGACCCACCACCAGTCCAAGCCCCCGGTCGCCGTCCACTACGGCTGTCGAAGGTGTTTCATGCACGACCCGGATGTGGGGTTTAGGATTGATACGGCCATTATCATAGAGTCGGATATAGCCCGGCAAACGGGCTACCCCGTGTGAATCGACGCCCCGAAGGTCGGCACTGACGAGGACATCGGCGGCCAAACGAGCATCGGTTTCGGAGCAGCCAATGGCTATGAAAATCTGTTCGGTAAATGTTCGGAGTTGGTTGGCGGTAATCATGCCCGCAAATTAGACAACACTTGGGGAACGGGTTAAATTTTTCTAAAAAATAGGCCAGCTACCTGTTTTTTCCTGTAATTGACCGCAGTTTCAATCGTCTGTTCTATGAAGTCCCGTTCTCAACGATTCGTTATTCTGATTTTTGTCTGCATCAGTTCCTTTGCCCTCGCCCAGCCGCAGGACACGCTCACCACCGAGCAGCTTTTGCAGCGCAGGGGCACATCGTACCAGGCTCTGCTTCGTCCATCGCGTTACCTCGCTCTCGACGTAAATCATTTGCTGGGCGGTTTCCGGCGATACCGTTATTTTATAGGTGATGAACTGCATTTTAAAGCGCGGGGCGAGAAATACCGCGAAGAACTGTACGACGTAACGGACAGCACATTCAGCGTACTGATGGCTAACCCGATCATGAATCGCGATGAACCCGTAACGTTTCGCTTCAACGACATTCAAAAAGTTTACCTGCACCGCCGAATTCCGTTTATAACGGCAGCCGGAACGCTATTTCCCATTGCCGGGGGCGTCTATCTGCTGGCCGATGTGGTAAACAACCGGGGATTTTATAGTAATACGTTGCCCGTTGTAGGTACCTTAGTGCTCAGCGGTGCACTGTTTCACATCGTCAGTAACCCAAATATCAACATCAATAAAAATCACCGGCTGAAGGTGTTACGAACGTACTGAATGAGTGGCGGTTATGATGCGTCACGTGTCTGAATGACACAAAAGCAAGGGTGTTTGGTTTTATCAAAACCGTTTTACATTTGTCCCATGCCAACTTCCATCGCTACACTGCAAGCCGACTGGTATCAGCATTACGCTACCTATACGGATGAATACCAGTCAGGCCGTTTGTCGTTCATACCCAATCTGCTCCCCCAAACGGCAGTGCAGTTTACGGTGTATCAAACGCTGGAAGTTCTGCATAAACGGCTTGGCAATGACACGTTGCGCCGGGCGTTGGACCTGTCTGAAACCATCGACAGCCCGGCCCGGATTTATCCCGATGGTGCATGGTTAAAGCGGAGCAATATGGTTGGCATTAACGTTAGAACGATTGGCTCGTTCTGGAAAATAATCAGCTACGTGCTCACCCTGCCTGCCAGTCATGATAGCATTCATCTATTACCCATTTGGGAGCCGGGCGTAGTTGGGAGCCTGTATGGCATGGTAAGCTGGCAGATTAATCCCGAATTCTTTGATGTCGACCTGGCCCGCTACGTACCTGCCCTTGACTCAGTCGAAAAACAACTTAAAGCTGTTACGAATCTGCTCCATGCCATGGGCCGAACGGTGGGTATGGACGTTATTCCGCACACTGACCGCTTTTCGGAGATGGTGTTGACTTGTCCCGCCTTATTTGAGTGGGTTCAGCGCGACGAGAAAGGTGGTAATCCAGCCCGGTTGCTCGATCATTCCAGCCTGGTATATCGCTACGCTGAGGAGGCCATCTGGCAATTTCTAAAGTTTCGCGGGGCTGTTGACCGCTCTCCGTTAACCTTCACAAAAGACGACTTTTTTGCCACCGACCCAACAAATGCCAGAGGCACGAATCTTACCGACGACCAGCGGCAGCGCACGTTGTTCGGTAA
The DNA here is from genome assembly GCA_031425355.1 of Spirosoma sp. Classification (GTDB taxonomy): domain Bacteria; phylum Bacteroidota; class Bacteroidia; order Cytophagales; family Spirosomataceae; genus Spirosoma. The sequence continues at coordinate 7,225 of JANPJE010000056.1, forward strand.
TCCGTATGATTATGGTGGGCGCTTAAACCGGCGTCTGGCTCTTATTCGCCACCTGACGGCGCAGGGGCTGGAAACGTTGCCCATGACGATGGCACCGCCTTACCGCGCTCTGCACATTAACCCCAACGACTACGTACTGGATGATTATGGGCAAGTTTGGTATCAGTATGCGTTCGATAAGCCACAGGCCATGTCGCGCGTGTTTGGGCCACTGGCGCGGTATCGGTTCTACGATTCGAAGGACAATAATCACAACTGGGAACTCGATTTCGATCGACCCAATCGTCCGGCCTGGGATTATATCAGTCGGAACGTCAGTGAGTGTCAGCGGAAATATAATTTTGATTTTATGCGGGGCGACATGGCGCATGTGCAGTTAAGGCCGGACGGTGTTCCTGCTTCGCCCGGTGAGTTTTATGATCCGTTGCGCGCTATAAAAAAATACGTTCAGAAAAGTGGGGTGCCCTATTATGCGTTTTTTGCCGAAACGTTTCTGGCCCCGCCCGACACGATGGGTTATGGCAACGAACCCGATCACCTCGAGGCCATCGAAGCGGATTCGACGCTGGGCGATCTGCAATCGCTGGTGGTTGGCTCAGCGGAGTTCAGGCGGCAGTTTGCTGAGTATGATAAATACCTGAAAACGCGTCGGTTTGCGCCGAATTTTACGGTGATGACGGCGGATAAGGACGACCCCCGTTTCGATGATTTCTACCGGACGGGCAACTTGTTTCGCTACTTCACGGCTCTGTTTCTGACCGATATGCCCAGCTACGTTGGCTTAGGATTTGAGGTGCGAAACCTGCACGGGCAACGCGGAGCGAATGAAGAATATACGAAACTGTACGTGTTCCACATTGAAGACGACCGCGAGCCTGACAAGGTGACCCATGGCCCATTTGTGTGGGGACAAAACGCCGATCAGTTTGCCGCCATTGGGAGGATGCGAACTTTTGCCGAACGTATCTGGCCGGATATTGCCGGAAAACAAACCCGCTGGCTCGTTGGTCCCACCGATACTAAAACGTATATTGTTTGGGAACATACCGAACCAACCGGCTACGTATTTGCGGCCAGCATGAGCGGAACCCTGCCTAAAACGGTAGTGGGTGTGACGAGTGGAGAGATCGTTTTTGAAGAGGAAAGCTGCCGCATATGGCGAGTTGGGCAAGGTTGACAACTAAACGCTATTTTTTATTTAGTCTGCGAACACGTGCTTCCTATATCTGTACTGTACAGCCGCCATATAAGCCGTACCTTTGCATACATGAATCGCAACGTACTCGACGGACTTAATTTCGCATCTAAACTGACTCCTAAACGAGTTGCCAACGCGTTAAAGGTGCTTTATAGTTACTATACGTCGCGGCAAAACGGTCGTCCGACGCAGCGGGGATTGCCTATGTCGGTGTCGTTTGAGCCGACGACTTCCTGCAATCTGCGCTGTCCCGAGTGCCCCAGCGGGCTGCGTTCGTTCACGCGTCCAACGGGTATGCTCGGCGAAGACATGTATAAACGCACCATCGACGAACTTCACGATACGTTGCTGTATCTGATTTTTTACTTCCAGGGCGAGCCTTATCTGCACCCGCAATTTCTGGATTTAGTACGGTACGCCACTGACCGCAACATTTATACCGCTACCAGCACGAACGCGCATTACCTGACTGATGCCAACGCCCGAAAAACGGTTGAATCGGGGCTGGACAGGCTGATTATCTCGATTGATGGTACTACGCAGGAGGTATATGAACAGTATCGGGTGGGCGGTAAGCTCGAAAAAGTACTTGAAGGCACCAAAAACATCCTGCGCTGGAAAAAAGAACTCAAATCGCGAACGCCCCACGTCGTGTTTCAATTCCTGGTTGTGAAACCCAATGAACATCAGATTGCCGAAGTCAAAAAACTGGCCCGCGAGTTGGGCGTGGATGAGGTGGGGCTAAAAACCGCTCAGATTTATGACTACGAACACGGTTCCAGCCTAATGCCCACAATTGATAAGTACAGCCGCTACGCCCCCAAAACCGACGGTACGTATCAAATAAAAAACGGCTTTGGCGATCACTGCTGGAAGATGTGGCATTCCTGCGTGATTACGTGGGATGGCCTCGTGGTGCCCTGCTGTTTCGATAAAGACGCGCACCACCGGCTCGGCGACCTTCAAACGCAGACCTTCACCGATCTTTGGCACGGCCCCGCCTACAATAACTTCCGCCAAACCCTGCTCCGTTCCCGGTCAGAAATCGAAATGTGCCGCAACTGCACAGAGGGGACAACCGTTTGGGCGTAAACTAATTAGCGAGAGAGTGAATGAGTGAAAGAGCGAAAAGCCTGCCGAATGGGTTCATTCTCGTGCTCTATCACTCTTTCGCTCTTTCGCCATTTTGTGGAACATTCCGTGAAACACTTCTTGCTTTCGTGAAAACTAACCGGCATCTTTGAGCCTGCAACGCACAAGACCCATGGGTAAAGTCATTGCTATCGCCAACCAAAAGGGTGGCGTCGGTAAAACTACGACAACAATCAATTTAGCCGCCAGTTTGGCCGCCCTCGAATTTCAGACGTTAATTGTTGATGCTGACCCCCAGGCGAATTCCACGTCGGGGCTGGGCTACAATCCGAAAGAAATCGAGAATAGCATTTATGAATGTATGGTTGAGGGCGTTCGCCCTCAGGACGCAATTATCCAGACAGATTTTCCGAATCTGGACTTGCTGCCATCGCATATCGACCTGGTTGGGGCCGAAATTGAGATGATTAACCTTCAGAATCGGGAGGATAAAATGAAAACCACACTCGATAGCATTCGCGACGAGTATGACTTCATTATCATCGATTGCTCGCCTTCGCTTGGTTTAATAACGATTAACAGCCTCACAGCCGCTGATTCGGTCATTATTCCGGTTCAGTGTGAATATTTCGCGCTCGAAGGTTTAGGTAAGCTGCTGAATACCATCAAGATTATCCAGTCGCGGCTCAACACGAATCTAACGATCGAAGGTATCTTGCTGACGATGTACGATTTACGCGTGCGGTTGTCGAATCAGGTGGTGGGTGAGGTAACAAGTCATTTCCAGCAAATGGTGTTCAGTACCATCATTCCGCGCAATATCCGGCTGAGCGAATCGCCCAGTTTTGGTGTCCCGGCTTTGGCGCAGGATGCTGACAGCAAAGGAGCGGTTAGTTACCTGAATCTGGCCCGCGAGATTTTGATTAAGAACGGTTTGATGCCGCAGGAAGCTTAAATCAAGTATATATGGTGTATAATCAATGATATAGGACGATCTGATCCTGACGTACCGGTTCCATATCACACATCATACACCATACATCATAGATACTTGTCTTATGGACAACGCAAACACCAAAGCACCGAGTAAGAAGATGATAGGATTGGGCCGTGGCCTGGGTGCCTTGCTGCATGATAGCGAGTCAGTCAACCGGCAGTCCAAACCGTCGCCGTTTGAGTCCATCAGTACGATGACTGAAATCAGCGTGACGCTGATTGAGACAAACCCATTCCAGCCCCGGACGCGTTTCGACGAGGAAGCCCTTCAGGAACTGGCTGATTCGATCCGGACGCAGGGTATAATTCAGCCCATTACAGTTCGGCAATTAGGGAAGGAGCGGTACCAGCTTATTGCCGGGGAACGCCGTCTACAAGCCTCCAAGATTGCTGGACTTACCCATATTCCGGCGTATGTTCGCACGGCCAATGACCAGCAGATGCTGGAAATGGCCTTGATTGAGAACATTCAGCGTGAAAACCTCAATGCTATAGAAATTGCCCTCAGCTACCAGCGTCTGATTACGGAGTGTAGTTTGAAGCAGGAAGAATTGGGCGAACGTGTCGGCAAAAATCGCACAACGGTCAACAACTATATCCGGCTACTGAAATTACCACCCGTTATTCAGGCTTCGCTGCGCGATAACAAGATTTCGATGGGCCACGCCCGCGCCATTATCAACATCGAAAACCCGGATACGCAGATCAAGCTCTTCACAAAAGCTGTTGATGAAGAATGGTCGGTTCGGAAGGTAGAGGAAGCCGTTCGGAACCTGTCTGACGATGCCCATGAACTCACATCGACCCGCCGGATTACGCTCCCTAAGCAGGAAATTCGTAGCCTTCAGTTCAAGTTATCGTCGATGTTTGGCACCCGCGTATCCATAAAAGCTGACGAGAAACATAAGGGCGAAATCAAAATTCCGTTTACTTCACAGGAAGAGTTGACAAAAATTCTGGAAGTTCTGAACTCACGCAGTTAAACTCGTGGCCTTAACCGTGTTAAATTACCTTAAAAGGGTGAGCAAACAATTGGAAAAGGCAGATTCCGGACGTTATCTGTCTATGAATTCGCTCTTGGTCATATTCGTGGCTGCACTGTTCGTTACGTTGCCCAACCGGCCGCTTTTTGCTCAGAATCCGGCCATTGTACCAGCTCCCACACCAGCCGCTATTGATTCGACCCGGCAACTGCGCTCGGCCACCGATACCATTCCAGCTACCGTAAAGCGAAATGGCATTCAGGTCGGCAATTCTGTATTGACTGCTGATGGTTCGACCTCTTTAGATAGTCCGGATACGCTTCGCATAACGGCTAAGCAAGAAGCCGAGATTCGTAGAATCATTCCGAAAAAAGCGACGCTTCGTTCCCTGATGCTGCCCGGATTAGGTCAGGCTTATAATCGTCAATATTACAAAATCCCCTTTATTTACGCTGGTTTTGGCGTAATGGGCTATTTGTTTTTCAGGTATCGTGGTCTTGCCAAAGAAGCTGAAACAGGCTACCGCCGTCTGCTCTACGGCGATAAAATAGGTGAAGCGTATTCTCGTGTATATCCCAATGACGTGTTAGGTGCAACGGTTTTTGTGCCGGCACAATATCAGAAAGTAGAGCAGGTAACGATTGGCATAAATCCTTTTTCAGACAATAAAGTCGTTTTTCGGACAGCGGCAAATGCTAAGAATGCGTATGATACGTTCCGCCGTTACCGGGATTTGAATCTGCTCTTATCCGCAGTATTATGGGCTGTTAACATTGTAGAGGCCAACGTAGCGGCCCATTTGAAAACCTTCGATTTAACGGACGATATTTCCATGCGCGTCGACCCTAATGTCTTGATGATGCCCGGAACCGGCTTCGTTCCAGCCGTTCGGGTTGCATTTACGTTTAAATAAACCGGAAGGAGGAAGAGAGAAAAGAAGAGATAAGGGTAGCCAGGCCTGTTTTCCTTTCCCCCCTTCCTCCCTTCCTCCTTCTCTTATGAATATTCTTCTTCTGGGCTACGGCAAAATGGGCAAGACAATCGAGCAGCTTTCGCTCGAACGAGGCCATCAGATTACGGGTCGCATTGACGCTGATAATCACGCTGACTTAACGAATCTTGCGCCCGATGCCGTTGATGTTGTCATTGAATTTAGTTCGCCCGAATCGGCGGCTGAAAATATAACGTATTGTCTGGAGCGCGGCTGGCCGGTGGTTTGCGGCACAACGGGCTGGCTGGATCGGCGGGCGACAATTGAGGCACTTTGCCGGGAGAAAAAAGGAGCGTTTTTTTACGCGTCCAACTACAGCATTGGTGTGAATCTCTTTTTTCGGTTGAATAAAGTACTGGCGAAATTCATGCGAAATTATCCATCGTATCACGTTTCGATGACTGAAATTCACCATACTGAAAAGAAAGATGCGCCCAGCGGCACCGCCATTACGTTGGCCGAGGGCGTTCTGGAACATCTACCCAACAAACACCGCTGGGTGAGCACCGAAGCCGGTGATAAGGTAGAGCCGGTGGGCGAAAATGCTGTTAAAATTGAATCACTGCGCGAAGGAACCGTACCCGGAACGCACACCGTCCGGTACGATTCTGACGTTGACCAGATTGAGATTACGCACCTGGCTCACAGCCGTCAGGGGTTCGCGCTGGGGGCGGTCGTTGCTGCCGAGTGGCTCGTCGGTCGCGAAGGTATATTCGGCATGGACGATCTGCTTGGGAATGATGAATGATAAACGGTGAAGCAAAAACCAGTATCTCTTCGTAATTTCGTTACTAATTCCCTTTATTTCTAAAGTCTGGTATCAATTTATCACCGCGCGGGCGGCCCCGTCATAATTCATCATTAGTAAACATGCCAATAACTCAAACGAAGGTCGAAAGAAGACCAGCCCCAGCCAGGAAATCGCCTATTCGCGAGTGGTTCGATTCTGTTCTGTTCGCTGTTGTAGCGGCCACGCTCATTCGCTGGCTATTTATGGAAGCGTTCACGATTCCTACGCCTTCGATGGAAAATAGCCTGATGGTGGGCGACTTTCTGTTCGTGAGCAAACTGCATTATGGCACCCGCACACCCCGCACACCGCTGCAAGTGCCGCTTACGCACCAGAAAATATGGGGAACAGATATTCCATCGTACAGCACGGCGATACAACTGCCGTCGTATCGATTGCCGGGTTTTACGCACGTTAAAAACGGCGACGTAGTGGTATTTAACGTACCACCAAAATACCTGAACGAGAATATTGCCTACCCGGTAGATCTGAAAACCAATTACATCAAACGGTGCATCGGTATTCCCGGCGATGTGCTGGAAGTTCGTCAGCGTCAGGTGTTTATAAATGGAAAAGCCTTTCCAACGCCACCCCGCTCGGAACAGAAATACTTCATAAAAACGGCTGAAGTACTCGACGCGAATTTCTTCCGTAAGTATGAAATCGTAAACGACTACCGCGATCCTAACCAGCCAACAGAAAACTGGAAACCATTAGAGCAATATAACGATTCGACGAAAAGCTCGGCGATGGTGGGTTACAGCGTAAACACAACGGAGGATATAATTGCCAAATTCAGAGGATTTGATTTTGTGAAAGGCATTGAACCCATGAGTGACAAGCCGAGTGAGATGTCCCCAATGATTTACGGAACGCCGGCCTTCAAATGGAATCATGATAATTTCGGGCCGATTACCATTCCGAAAAAAGGCGTGACGATTCAGATAAATGAACAAACCATTGCGTTGTACGCACCCGTGATTGAACTGTATGAGGGTAATGAAAAGGTCGAGGTAGTGCCCACAGCCATAAAAATTGGTGGTCAGCCCATTACGTCCTATACCTTTAAGCAGGATTATTACTTTATGATGGGCGACAACCGCGACAACTCGCTCGATTCACGGTTTTGGGGCTTCGTTCCCGAAGATCATATCGTTGGCAAAGCAGTATTCGTCTGGATGTCGCTGGACCCCAATCCGGCCAATGCCTGGAATAAAATCCGCTGGAACCGCCTGTTCAGAACGATTGATTAGATTGATTAAACGGTGATGAAAGGGAGGAGGGGGAAGAAAGGGACAAAAAGGAGAAGTGCTAATTCCTTTTGTCCCTTTCTTCCCCCTCCTCCCTTTCCTCCTTCTTTTTACCACTCCACCGGAGGCAATCCGTTTTCTTCCAAATATGCGTTTGCCTGACTGAAATGCTTGTTGCCAAACCAGCCGCCGTAATTAGCCGCCATCGGCGACGGGTGTTTGGCTTTCAGAATCAGGTGTTTTTTACCGTCGATCACCGCGCCTTTCTTCTGGGCGTAGGCGCCCCAAAGCATGAAGACGACGTTCTTTTTCTCATCTGAAATCAGTTTGATAACTGTATCGGTAAAGGTTTCCCAACCCTTGCTCTGGTGTGAGCCGGCTTGTCCGGCCCGAACCGTGAGTGTGGCATTGATTAGCATGACACCCTGATTGGCCCAGCGTTCGAGGTTGCCCGATTTGGGAACGGGCTTGCCGAGGTCATCCTGAATCTCCTTGAAAATATTGATTAACGACGGCGGTTTTGTAATGCCATCGGCTACCGAAAAAGCCAGTCCGTTGGCTTGCCCGTCGCCGTGGTAGGGGTCCTGGCCCAGAATGACGACGCGCGTGGCGTCAAAATCACACGTATTGAATGCGTTGAATATTAAACGTCCGGGCGGATAAACGCGCTGGGTGCTATACTCCTGCCGCAGAAACTGCGCTAACTCTACAAAATAAGGTTTATTAAACTCGGATTGCAACCTGGTTTGCCACGATTCAGCAATGGATACGTTCATGTGTAGGGAACTGATAAAAGTGATTCGGCATTATACGCCTACAAACGCTGAAAGCCACGCCCAAAAAATATTTTGAGGGTGGTTCTTGCGTAACAAAACTAATCAACTTAATTTTCGTTCTAAGGTTGCAAAACGACAGAAATTTTATGGTTTCGTCCGTCACAGAAGGGGTAAAAGTTAGCGTGAAGACCGAGTATCAGGCTGACTACTCCAGTCCGCTCCAGGCGCACTACGTGTTCACCTACCGCATTACCATCGAAAACGCCAGCGATTACACCATTCAATTGCTTCGACGCCATTGGTTGATTTATGACTCAAATGGCACTGTTCGCGAAGTGGAGGGCGAAGGAGTTGTAGGCTTACAGCCCGTGCTCGAACCGGGCGAAGTCCATGAATACGTATCGGGCTGTAACCTGCGGTCGAGCATTGGAAAAATGGAAGGTACGTACCTTGTCGAACGCATCATCGACGGTAAACAATTGCGAATCAGCATTCCCGAATTCACGATGGTGGTTCCGTATAAACTGAATTAACGTACGAATAACGCTGGTCCTGTCAGTGCGCTGGCGTAGTTGTACCGTATAAACCGTAATTTTTTGTTGCTCGCTTACCTCCGTTATTTGAGTCGCGCCCGCGACGAACATTCGCTTCATTCTCCCTTTCTGTTCTCGTTATATACGCAGGTTGTTCGGGCAAAAACAGGCTCGAAAGCATTGTTGGCCCCAATCCGCAGGTTGCGGAAAGAACTTCGCAAAAACCGCCAATTGATAACCATCGCTGATTATGGGGCTGGTTCTAAAGTGAATGCTTCCCGGCAGCGTAGTATCGGTGATATAGCCCGAAACTCTCAAAAGCCGGCTCGCTTCGGGCGGCTATTATTTCGTCTTGTTCGACAATTCGAGGCAAAAAATGTAGTCGATCTGGGCACCTCATTTGGTATAACAACGGCCTACTTAGCCGAAGCGACTAAACCCAATGGCCATGTGCTCACATTCGAGGGCTGCCCCGAAACGGCAGCCGTTGCCCGGACGAATTTCGGGCGGTTGGAGCTTCATAATGTGGATATTGTTGTGGGTAACATTGATGAAACGCTGGCTGCGCACGTTGCTGCACTCACGCCCATTGACTTCGTTTTTTTCGACGCTAATCACCGCTACGAGCCGACCGTTCGGTATTTTGAAACCTGCCTGACCAATATCCACAACGATACGGTGTTTGTGTTCGACGATATCCACTGGTCGGCGGAAATGGAGCAGGCGTGGAATTATATTAAAGCCAACGCGTCGGTAACGATAACGGTCGATTTGTTTTGGGTAGGACTGGTTTTCTTTCGGCAGGAGCAACCAAAGCAGGATTTCGTGCTCAGGTTTTGACGAAAATACCCGTAAATTACGTTACCTTTCTATAGGTTTTTTTGCCGACTGCTACCAATGAACTTCCTGACTTATACCCGATTAGGCCTGACTCTTGGTGCGTCGGCACTGTTGATGAACACTATGTCGTGTACAAAAAATAGTACGGACACACCGGAACCAACAGAACTGGCCTCATTTGACCTGATTCAGCAAAAAATCCTGACGCCGTCCTGCGCTACGTCGGGCTGCCATTTGTCCGATAAAGACGTTACGTTCTTTCAGCATGGGTTGGTACTGGCCGAAGGCGTAGCGTATCAGAATCTGGTCGGTGTTGATCCAAAAAACAGCGCGGCCAAAGCAGATGGCCTCAAGCGCGTTAAGGCGTTTGCGTCGCTGGAGAGTCTGTTGTATCATAAACTCAATAATTCGGCGAGTCATCATTCGGCTAAGCAATATGGTAATCCAATGCCGTTAGGCGGGGTATTGCTGCCCACCGGGCAAATTGAGTTCGTTCGGCGGTGGATTGAGGCCGGTGCGCCTAAAACGGGTAGCGTCGTTGCCGAGACGACTTTGTTGGACGACAAAACGGTTTCAACCACTACGTATGAACCTTTGCCGGTACCAACTGCCGGAACAGGCTTTCAACTGGCGGTTCCGTTGTTCGACATACAACCGAATTTTGAAAGGGAGTTATTCACGCGCCGAATGGTTGGCAACACGCAGGATGTTTACGTGAATCGGTACGAGACCAAGATGCGGAGCGGGAGCCATCATTTAGTTGCTTATGACTTTCGGAACAAAAGCCTGCTGCCCAATCTGAACGATATTCGGGATCTGCGCAATCCTGATAATTCATTAAATATCCTGACAGCACTGAGCATGTCGAACCATGTGTATCTGGCTGGCTCTCAATCACAATACCAGAATTACGTTTTCCCCGAAGGCGTAGCTTTACTGATTCCTGCCGGAGCTTCACTTGATATGAACTCCCATTTTGTCAATAAAACGACGACGGTGATGAAAGGTGAAGCGCAGATAAACCTCTATACAGTCGATAAATCGACCGTGAAGCAGGTTGTGCAGCCGCTCGATCTGGGCAATTCAAATCTCCCGATTTCGGCTAACACCCGCGTCACGCTGATCAAATCATTCGCGTTTGACAAGCCTCGTAAAGTGCTCACGCTGACCTCGCACATGCATAAATTAGGCGAAAAGTTTGTGATCAAAATCATGGGCGGCAGCCGAAATGGGGAGGTCGTTTATACATCTACCGATTGGGAGCATCCCGAAATTATTACGTTCAAAACACCTATCGACCTGAAAAAAGGAGAAGGGCTGACATCCGAAATTACCTACAATAACACCACGAATAAAGCCGTCAAATTCGGCCTGACCAGCGAGGATGAAATGGGTATTATTTTCGGCTACTATTACGAGGAGTAAAAAATAAGTACTAAGTACAGAAGCAGGAAGGGGTAAGGGGCTGACGCAAAAAGGATAAACTCTTGCGTCAACCACTTACCCCTCACTGCTTCTGTACTTAGTACTCTTATCGGGCTACCTCAATGTTTACCCGACGGCCTTTGATGGTGTTGCCTTCCATCGCGTCAACAACGCGGTTAGCTACATCTTTCGGTACGTCAACATAGGTGAACTTGTCGAAAATGTCGATGCTGCCGATGCTGGTGCCAGGAATGTTGGCTTCGCCCGCAATGGCACCCACAATATCGCCCGGACGAACGAAGTCCTTACGGCCAATGCTCACCATCAGACGGGTCATGTTGGCTTCACGCTCGCGTGGTACCCGTTGATCGTCGCGTTCGAAAGCCGGTTTGCGATCACCCCGATCCGATCCTTCGGTCCGGTTACGGTCGCTAAAACGCGGACGCTCAGTTCCGGCGGTACTCCGGTCCCGATCACCAAAGCGCGAACCACCCCGGTCCGAACTATCCCGATTGCCGAAGCGCGAAGGTCCCCGATCAGTATCACTACGGCTACGCTCAAAACGGCCGCCCCGGTCCGATGAATCGCTACGACCACGGTCGGCGTAACGGTCATTACCACGACCTTTATCGTCGCGACGACGGTCATCTTCAAGGTTTAAGTTCTGGTCGGCAAACTCGTTCTTTTCCAGACCCATGCTACGTTTCACCAGCGCGGCCACAACCTGTTCGGTCGAGAAGCCCGCGTGCTGAAGCTGAATCAGTAAGTCATCGTAAAGATTCAGGTCTTTGCTTTCCTGAATTGTCTGCTGCAATTGTTCGATGAAACGCGCCTTGCGAACGCCAACGATGTCTTCAAAGGATGGAATCACACCTTTCTCAACCCGTACCTTTGTATAAGTCTGGATTTCGCGGAAACGGTATTTTTCATCCCGGCCCACAAATGAGAACGCCCGACCGGATTTACCGGCGCGGCCCGTCCGGCCAATGCGGTGTACGTAATATTCTTCGTCGAGTGGAATGTCGAAGTTAATAACAGCATCCACGTCATCTACGTCGATACCACGGGCCGCAACGTCGGTAGCCACCAGAATGCTGGTTGTGCCTGAGCGGAATTTGCCCATTACGTTGTTGCGTTGTGCCTGGCGCAGATCGCCGTGCAAGCCTTCGGCCTGATAGCCCCGGATTTGCAGATCTTCGACTATTTCGTCGACTTTACGTTTCGTATTACAGAAAACCAGCAGCAGTTTCAGGTCATACATGTCGATCAAACGACACATTACCTCAACTTTCGCTTTTGGTTTAACCTCAAAATAAACCTGCTCAATGTTAACGTTGGTCAGTTCTTTCTTAACAACTTTTACCAACACAGGATCATTCTGAAACTTCTGGGTGATCTGTAGAATCGGCTTCGACATCGTTGCCGAGAACAGAATCGTTTGCCGCTCTTCAGGCATGTCTTCCAGAATGCTCTCAATATCTTCGCGGAATCCCATGTCCAGCATCTCATCAGCTTCGTCAAGAATCATCATCTTCACGTTGTTGAGTTTGAGCGTGTTCCGTTGCATGTGGTCCATGACACGACCGGGCGTACCGATCACGATATGTACACCGCTTTTGAGCGAGCGAATCTGCCGCTCAATGGAATCGCCACCGTAGATGGCTTCGATGCGAATACCGCGTTTGTATTTCGCGATTTTGCGAATCTCTTCGGCAACCTGCAAAGCCAGTTCGCGGGTTGGGCATAGAACCAGCGTTTGTACCGAGCGGTCCTGAACATCAATCAGTTCGAGGGCTGGAATACCAAACGCGGCTGTTTTCCCAGTGCCGGTCTGCGCCTGCCCAATTACATCACGACCAGCCATGATTGGCGGAATCGCTTCGGCCTGAATGGGCGATGGGCTAACAAAACCCATTTCCGTAACGGCCTGTAATATTTCAGGAGAAATGTCTAAACTGGAGAATAAAAGCAGATTTGCGTCAACTTTAGGCGTCGTGTCGACCGTTGGCTGTTCGTTTGCAGGAGTCGTTTCGGCTTCGGTTACGTGTGGCGCATCCGCTACGATAATGACTTTGTCGGCAATACCTTCGATAACCGTTTCAACGGCTGTGTCAACATCAGAAATTTCGGTAGTTGGTTCGACAGTTGCTTTGGCAACTTTCTTTTTTGGGACCTTAGCCGTTTTGGCTTCGGTCGGATCAGCCACTGGAGCAACCGCACTGGCGGCCATTTCCATAGCTATTTTTTCAATGTCCTGAAGATCAATCTGATCAGCGGCTTTGTTTGTTTTCGTTTTCATTACTTAGGAATGATTAAATAAAATAAATCATCCAAGCGAAGACGAGTGTGTGCCGGTGAACGGCGCGATAAAATGAGAATTGCCCAACGAACGAAGCTGCCCCAACGACCCAACAGGACCAAAATTCCCCTAACCTCTTCAGAGGGGAAAGACAACGAACCGGATCATGCCGGTACGACCGATTGACGATTAGCCCACGCGCAAGTGTCCCGCTCGCAGCGGGACGTCCACACAGAAAACCCATCCTGTACATCCGTACATATGCTCTGTCAGACCTAACTCAACGCGTAAAAAAGGAGAGAAACAGAGACGCGACGGATGTCGCTTGTAAAATCTGGTGCAAAAGTAAGCAGAACTTTTGAAATAAGCAAGAGAAAGCCTATATAAATTGTATTTATTTGGGAAGATGGTAATCCGGCTAACGTTCTGGCCCCTCGTTTTTCCGGGTGGTGGCATTGGCCGGTTTTTCGGACTGGTTATCGTCGTTATACGTAAGCTTGTTCATGTAAAAGACCTCGCGTTGCACCGTCGCATTTTTCGTCGGTGCGATTTTCTGAAAGCCGAAGGCCAGAAAATGCCTGTCGAACCAGGCCATCAGGTTATCCTGTGCCGAAAACGTTACTTTCTCATTCTCGGAATTGGTCTGAAGTTTAAACTTTTCGGTGGCTTTCAGGACTTTGCTTTCCTGAATTACTTCGGTGGTTATTTCGCCATCATTTGGATAAGCCAGCACTATCCGGTCGTTCTGGTGCGAAACCTGCACCATCTCAGTAAGATCTTTGCTGAGGAGTTCTTTAATCGGAAAACAGTTGTCCCACAGTAGTTTACCCTGTCTGTCGAACCCGCAAATAAAGGCGTGCGTGTAGCGAAAACCGTCGTAGCGGTCGGCTCCGCGCAGGTAGTTACCATACGCAGCGGTACTGCCCCGGTATTGTGGGTAGTACACCTCAGCAACAAGGGTTATGCCATTGGGGGTTAGTTTCAGGTCATGTACCAACAGCCGATAATGAAACTTATAATCTTTGCCTTCTTCCTTCTTTTTTAATGCCCGTGCCAGCAATTTTTGCTGCCGGTGAGGTTTCAGGTAATTAAAGAAATTCTGTAGCTGTGAAAACTCGATGTACTGAATCGGGTTGGCGGGTTGGTCGGTATTGCCTGCGTCGTTAAGACGGATGCGCGTTACGTAAATACCCTGAGAATAGGGGGTGCAATTGGTTGAATAGTTGCCCACCAACAACGATTCGTGTTCATCGACCGGCAGCAATTTTCCTGAAATCAGGCTGTTCGTGGCTCCATCGAAATCCACAGTGCGAAGCAATTTGCTATCGTAATTATAGGTTCGGATCGAAAATTTGCAGTGGCGTTTGAGCGAATGAACCAGCACGTTTACCTCTTTCCGGGTTTCATTAATTTCTAAGCTGCTAATTTCCAGACGATTAACGTACAGGCCGGGCAATACTTTAGCTGATTGATCAAAGAATGAGAACGACATGACAACCGGCCTGCCGTGGTGATAGCCACCCACATACGCCTGACTGCTCATCACTTTGAACAGACGCACATCGAACTGGTCGATTAAACGACCCTCAAATATTTCAGTTTGTCCATCGTCGAGGTGCAGTCGTAAAAATTGAAACCGGTCGGTGTCGTACTCCCGAAAAAGATGATATACGTATTGGTCTGAATCATAGCTCAATACCGGTTTGTACTTAATATCCTGTTTAAAATTGGTTTCCCAGAGCAACCTCAGGTTGACATCATACTTTCTGAAATTCAGCTTAATGGGGGTATTATCGACAAAACTGCCCGTCCGGATGGTCATCAACACGCCCCGTTCGGCTAAGGGCGTTACGTCGAATGATTCGGCTTCATTTGGGTCGGAGGGAACTTCAATACGCATCGACTGCGCCAACTGCGCCCATCCGGGCCGAAAGCCGAGACTCATAACGAGCAGAACGAGCAGAAAACGAATCATGTAGTTGGATTTATGACCAGGAGCAGCCTTTTGCAAAGTACGTGTTACGAAGTTACTGAGAAAAGACCACAAAAATCATACCCTGGCCAGATACTGTTCAGGCAATCACTGGCTATAAACGTTTACACTTGCCAGCGGTTTTTCAGGTAATCTTTCATGAATACGTTGATATCCCATTGACTGGCAACGGGTTGGTTCGTATAGGGCAGCGTGGGCAGATAACCGGGAGCGGGGCCAAACTCGCAGGTAACGGTTAGAGTAGGGGCATTGGCCTTTTGCAACCGGGCACGGATGGCATCCCACCACTTGGCATGACTCTCCAGGGCATCTTTCCACTCCGGCGCACGCGGGTCCGACACCTGCGGAGCTTCGGGCTGACCAACGCGGCAATGAATGTGATCGCTCACGGCAATGGCGCGGTTCACATTTTCGGCCTGGTCAGTTAAATACGATTCCGCTACGTTGACCCAGTGCGAATAATCAGCGGTCAGGCGCAGGTCGGGGAGTTTAAGCAGGTAATATTGAATGGCCGGTGCGCTGTAGGAAAAACGGGCCCGGTGCGTTTCGTGCAGAATGCGGACGCCCGTTTGTTTCTCCACCGCGGCCGCTGTTTGGATCAACTCGGTGTTTTGCTCGAAGGTAAAATAATCGCGACCGGTATGTGCATTGATAAACAGCGGTTTGTGCGACGCAATATCCAGCAAATTGTCGTGGTATTTTTTCTTATGTTCAGGAAAACTGCTGCCTTCGCCAAACGCCATCAGAATTAATTCGAGGCCATTGCCGCGCGTAACCTGCACGGCTTCCTTGCGTTTTTCGGGACCGGCGGCAATTTCCATACCATCATATCCGGCTGCTTTTACGCGTTTGGCGGCTTCGGCATACGCCAAATTTTCCATGCCCCAGAGTGGGCAGAAGAAGAGTGTTTTCATGAATCGGGGGTTGGCGAACGATTGCAAAGTAGCGGGAAAAAGCCGTACTTGACAAACCGTTTTGCCGACTTAATTTACCCGCCGTTTTCGGTAAACATGTTCTGAATACGGAACATGAAGCAGTATAAGTAGCAATATTCCCCTAATATCCCCAACTTTACCCCTTGAAATCAGCTACGTTAGCTTGTCGAATCTTCGGCTAACCAGTTTCTGAACGAATCTAAAATTATCCCTAACTATGAGCGAAATAGCCACTCGTTTTGCCTCCGGTGTTGTAACCGGCGAAGGCGTTACCGAACTTTTCCGTCACGCCAACGAGAATGATTACGCCTTGCCCGCCGTTAACGTGGTCGGTACGGACTCCGTAAACGCAGTACTGGAAACAGCGAAAGCCGTTAACTCTCCGGTAATCATTCAGTTCTCCAATGGCGGAGGTATTTTTTATGCCGGTAAGGCATTGCCCAACGATAAGCAACAGGCCGCTATTGCCGGGTCTATTTCGGGCGCACTCCACGTTCATCACGTTGCCGAGTTATATGGCGTACCGGTGATTCTGCATACCGACCATTGCGCCAAGAAACTCCTGCCCTGGATTGATGGTCTGCTGGCGGCTGGCGAAAAGCATTTCGACCAAACCGGCAAACCACTGTACTCGTCGCACATGCTCGATCTATCGGAAGAGCCGATTGAAGAGAACATCGAAATCTGCGCGAAATATTTTGAGCGGATGGCCAAAATCGGCATGACGCTCGAAATTGAATTGGGTGTTACTGGTGGCGAAGAAGACGGCGTGGACAACTCCGATGTGGACGATTCCAAGCTTTACACGCAGCCTTCCGAAGTGGCGTATGCTTATGAAGAACTGAGCAAAATATCGCCTAATTTCACGATTGCGGCTGCGTTTGGCAATGTTCACGGCGTGTATAAGCCGGGCAACGTAAAGCTATCGCCTATTATCCTGGACAATTCGCAGAAATACATTCAGGAAAAATACGCTACGGGTCCACTGCCGGTAAATTTCGTTTTTCACGGGGGTTCGGGGTCGAGCCGCGAAGAAATTCGCGAAGCTATCCAATACGGAGCCGTGAAAATGAACCTCGATACCGACATGCAATGGGCTATGTGGGAAGGGATTCTGAAGTATTACAAAGCTAAAGAAGGCTATCTGCAAACGCAGTTGGGCAACCCCGAAGGCGCCGATTCGCCAAACAAAAAATACTACGATCCCCGTGTGTGGCTTCGCAAAGGTGAAGAAAGCATGGTGCAGCGATTGAAAATTGCATTCGAAGATCTAAACTGCATCAACCGGCTCGCGTAGTTGATTGGTTTGCTATATTTTTGCAGAAGTGTCGGGTTGTAGGCCCGACACTTTTTTTGTGGACATTATATTGAGTATGATAAAAGAGGAATTGCGTAACTTTTAAGGCTCAATGACCGCTATGGTAAGTAATTTGGAAAAAATTGCACTTAACGCAATTTAATTGCCCGAATAAAGTAAAAGCGGTCCCGAAAACTGTTTAAAAGGTAAATGCTACGTTATGAATCTAATCCGCGCTGCGTTACGAAAACCTATAACGATTCTGGTTTTAGTAGCCAGTCTGTTCTTCTTCGGTATCAACGCCGTTCGCACCATCAAGATCGACATATTCCCGAACCTGAATCTGCCGGTTATTTATATTTCTCAACCGTTTGGGGGCTACACGCCTAACCAGATGGAGTCTTTTTTCGGGAAGCAATACGTCAATCTGCTGCTGTACGTATCAGGCGTAAAAAGTATTGAAACCAAAAATATTCAGGGCCTGACACTGCTGAAATTGTCTTTTTATGAAGGCACCAATATGGCACAGGCAGCCGCCGAAGTATCAGCTTATTCCAATCGCGCTCAAGCCATCTTTCCGCCTGGCTCACAGCCGCCGTTTATTCTTCGTTTCGATGCCTCGACGCTGCCCGTTGGTCAGTTGGTGTTGAGCAGTCCGAAGCGAACGAACAACGAATTGCAGGATTTGGCCAACGTGTACATTCGCTCGGGTTTTAGTTCAATTCCGGGTTTGGTAGCACCGGCTCCGTTTGGCGGCAACTCGCGCACAATTGTGATTAAAGCCAACCCAGATTTACTACGTTCGCATAATCTCACACCTGATCAGTTGGTGACATCGCTCCGCATCAATAATCAGGCAAGCCCAGCCGGAAACGTACGTATCGGCGACCTGAATTATTTCACACCTACCAACACCAATTTACGGACGCTCAAAGACTTTGAGATGGTTCCGCTTTATACGGGCACAGTGCAGAACCTGTATCTGAAAGACGTAGCAACGGTTGAAGATGGGGCCGATATTACGTCGGGTTATGTGCTGGTAAACGGGAAACGCTCTGTGTATCTGCCTATTACAAAGTCGGCGGATGCGTCGACCTGGGAAGTGGTACAGAATTTGAAAGCTGCTTTGCCGCGCTTTCAGGCCCTTTTGCCCGAAGATGTGAAGCTGAATTACACGTTCGATCAGTCGGTTTATGTCATCAACTCGGTGAAAAGTCTGATGACAGAAGGGGCCATTGGGGCCATACTGACCGGGTTGATGGTGTTGCTGTTCCTGGGCGATGCGCGGGGCGCTCTTATCGTCATTATCACCATTCCAACCTGTATTATTTCCGGCGTTTTGTTCCTGTCGCTGCTCGGCCAGACGATCAACATTATGACCCTGAGCGGTCTGTCGCTGGCTATCGGTATTCTGGTTGATGAGTCGACCGTAACGATTGAGAATATCCACCAGCATTTGGATATGGGCAAGCCCAAAGCACTGGCTATCTGGGATGCCTGTAAAGAAATCGCGTTCTCGAAACTTCTGATTCTGTTCTGTATTCTGGCCGTATTCGCGCCCGCTTTCACGATGAAAGGGATTCCGGGCGCGTTGTTTTTGCCGCTCGCGCTGGCTATTCCGTTTTCGATGATTACCTCGTACGTGATGGCGCAGACACTGGTGCCGGTGCTGGCAAACTGGATGATGAAAGGGCATAACCACGTTAGCAACGGGAAGGCGCACAAGCATGCCAGACTGACTAAAAAACGGCTCCGATTCAATGGAAAAGTGGGCCACAATGGGCACAGCGAGCATGACGAGTTGCTTCGGCAGAAGGAAATTCTGGCGAACCGGGAAGACCTCGACAACGATGGAA
>JANPJE010000057.1:0-14663 GCA_031425355.1 Spirosoma sp.
AACCGGATTCGCTTACATAAATCGTCGTATTTTTCGGGGTCCAGCGCCTTCACTGTTGCGACGGCTTCGATGGTGTAACGCAGCGTCCAGGCGGCAATATAATTCGTGTACCAGTTGTTGTTGACGTTGTTTTCGTACTCGTTCGGCCCCGTCACGCCCAGCATAACGTACTGCTCTTTTGCGGTCGACCAGTTGACGCGCTGGCTCCAGAACCGGCTGATGGCAATGAGGACCTCCAGCCCGTAATCGGCTAAATACTGCGAATCGGCGGTGTAGCGAACGTAGTCATAAATGGCGTAGGCGATGGCTCCGTTGCGGTGAATTTCCTCGAACGTAATTTCCCATTCGTTGTGGCACTCTTCGCCGTTCATGGTCACCATCGGGTAAAGCGCGGCTCCAGCCCGAAAGCCCAGTTTTTGCGCGTTCTCGATTGCTTTTCCGAGATGTTTATACCGATAAACGAGCAGATTTTTGGCGACTTTCTGGTCGGCGGTAGAAAGGTAAAACGGCAGACAGTAGGCTTCGGTATCCCAGTACGTACTGCCGCCGTATTTCTCGCCGGTGAAGCCTTTCGGGCCGATGTTCAGCCGTTCATCTTCGCCGGTATAAGTTTGGTTTAACTGGAAGATATTGAACCGGATACCCTGCTGAGCGGCAATGTCGCCGTCAATAACGATGTCGTTGGTTTTCCACTTGTCGGCCCAGGCCTGCATCTGCTCAAAAAGCATCTTGTCGAAGCCCTTGCGCGTTATCCGCTGGATGTATTGTCGGGCTTCTTTCATCAGTACGTCGCTGTCGTAACGGTCCGTCGCACGGTTCAGCGACGACAGGTTTACGGCGTACTTATAAATTGCCGTTTCCTGCCCCTTCCGGCAGTCGAGCGAGATGCGATTCGCTACGTATTTTTCGTACTTGATGGGCTGCGACTGATAATCAACTTTCACGCCATCCTGCTCAATTTCCACGCACATTCCCGTTGCTACGTGGAAGCCCGTTTTGCGGGTACGCAATTCGATGTAGGCTTCGCCATAGCCGGTTTCCTTCCGCACTTCGTCCCAGAAGGTTTCGTCGTAGTTAGCGTCCTTGTTACGAATGGCTCCGTCGATGTAGGGCGTTATCGTGATTTTGGCGTCGAAATTCAGGGGTTTGATGGCATAGCGGATGACCCCCGCTTCGTCGTCAACGATGGAACAGAACCGTTTGGCGTTGACCTGTAGCTCTTTACCGCTTTTGAGCACCGCCACAAACGACCGTTCGAGGTAGCCTTCCTGCATGTTCAAAACCCGCCGGAAATCGCGCACCTCACACTGGTTCAGGTCGAGGGTTTCGTACTCAATATCAATGTCGATTCCAATCCAGTTGGCGGCATTGAGCACTTTGGCGAAGTATTCGGGATAGCCGTTTTTCCACCAGCCGACGCGGGTTTTATCGGGATAATAAACCCCGGCAACGTAATTGCCCTGGAGCGTTTTACCCGTAAATTTCTCTTCAAATGAACCGCGTCCGCCAAGTCGTCCGTTGCCCAGCGACATCACGCTTTCGGTAACTTCGTTATACTCACGGTGAAATCCCTCTTCAACAATATTCCAGGGGTCCTGCGTAATGTAGTGTTTCATTAAATGGTTGGTTTCTATGAGACAAAAGTAGCCATTTCCGCTTTTACCCGAAGAGCCTGTTTCATGTGACGCTCGCTATGTGCCACCAGCATCCGAAACGCATCGCCGAGACGGATTTTGAGCCAGTTGCCAAAGAGCGACATGACTTTATCCTGATTCCAGTCGAGGTAAACGGCTTTGTTCAGCAGCGAATGCAGCAGTGTCTGTAGTTCGACAAACTGGCTCATTACGTCGGTTGGCACTAAATCGGCGGCTGGCCGGGGACGTATCATACCGGGCGCGGGCAGCCTGATTTTCACCTGAGGATCAACGGCATACAACATAGCTTTGCCTATCCAATCGCTTTCGAGGGGCTGGTCGGCAGGGTTTGTTTGAAGCAGTCCTAACTGGTCAACTTTGTGCTGAATGTTTCGGATGTAGAACCGCTCGGCCAAGTTCAGATGCTGCAAACATTCGACAATACTCCACCGATTGGGTGCCGGCTTCCAGCGCAGTTGTTCGTCGGATAATTGGGCAAATTCGCGGGACACAGTATCCAGAATGACCGTAATACGCGTTTGCAGATCGTGGGCGGTATCGAGTTTTTGCATGGTTTTTAAACACGGAGAAAACGGAGATTTACACAGAGTTAACGGAGCGGGAGACAGGACAAGTAACGAACTTTGTTTGCTCTGTGTGTTACTCTGTGTTAAAGCACTTATTGTAGTTGCACCTGTTGAAATTGCTCAACATCCCGCTTGGAGTCGAGGTCGATGGCCCCGGCTTCAAAGGGCACCTCCGAGCAGTCGTCGCGGTGGCGGCCAATCACCCATTTCACCCCTTTATCGCCTTCTAACTGAAGGAGTTCGGCAATATAATCGCGGTGAAAAAGGGCGGGCACACTGAGCTGCGTATCATACCGGCACGCCACAATACCTTTACCGTCTTCGTTACGTATGTCAACCATGTGCAGCAGCAACCCCAGCGAAACCAGCGGCTGGTCGGTGTGCAATACGAGCACGGCGTCGATGTCTTTATTGGTCAGATAGAGTGCTGCCAAACCTGTTTTGAGCGATGATGCCTGCCCCGTTGGCCAGCGTGAATTATCGACCAGCGTTATGGGTAGACCAGCCAGTTCGGGTTCAATTCGGTCCCGGTTGGCTCCCAGCACCACAACGACCGGGCCTTGCTGTATGGCTAATGCACTTTCTGTAATCCGGCGCATGAGCGACTGACCTTTGTAGAGTAGCAACTGCTTCGGTTCGCCACCCATTCGAGAGGAGTCACCAGCGGCTAATATGATGGTTCCGATTTTCAAGGGAAATCTTTTTGTTTGTTGAAAGATACCAAATAAAGAGTGAAAGAATGAAAGAGCGAAAGAGTGAAAAGCTGACGCAAGTTTTTTCACCGCCCGACAGCCCGCTCTTTCACTCATTCGCTCCTTCGCTCGTTAAATACCTCAGCGGGATAGCCGACGGCCACCAGCGATAGACCTTCGGAGGGTGCTGCATGACCGGCTTTTTTGCGATCCCGCGCCAAAATAATCTGCTCGAAATCGGCCACGCTTAAGCGCTCCTGCCCCACAGCCAGCAACGTACCGACAATGGCCCGAACCATGCCCCGCAAAAAACGATCAGCCCGGATATGAAAGGTCAGATTGCCGTTCGGTTGTTCCTCCCAATATGCACGGTCTATTCGGCAATTAAACGTCCGAACGTCGGTCTTTACTTTACTAAAGCTTTCATAGTCAATGTGATGCAACAGTAAGCTGGCGGCTTCGTTCATGCGATTCGTATCCAGCGGCATCGCAAAAACATACGCCAGTCCATCCAGAAACGGGTCTTTCTTGCGACTAATCCGGTATTGGTAATAGCGGTACGTAGCGGTGAAGCGGGCGTGGTCATCGGCACGAACGGGGAAGCAGTCATACACGGCAATGTCACGGGGAATCAGGCTGTTCAGGGAGCGCAGCAAATGGGCGGGCGGGGGCGTATCGACCTCAAAATGAGCAAATTGCTCGCCCGCATGAACCCCGGCATCCGTACGGCCACTACCCACGATAGCGACAGGATGCCGCAACACGGTTGAGAGTGCGGTTTCGAGCACTTCCTGAACGCTGAGGCCATTGGGTTGCCGCTGCCAGCCGTGATACTTTGTGCCCCGATACGCGAGTTGAAGAAAATAACGCATAAGTGCCACAAAAATACATCATTGGCGAGTTAATCATGGAGAGGGGCTTTGACCACAGGAAAATGCCTGCAACCAAAGCCCCTGCTTAAAAAAGAGGAAGGATTAACTATTAGGTGTTAAAAGTACAATCAAAAAAAGCTATTTCATACCATTATAATAGCCTTTCGTTGCAATAAAGCACTTATTTTATAGCTTACTCTCTTCAAACTGTAATCATCATCAAGAGTTTCATTCCTCAGGAGCCTTTTCGTAAACGGTAAGCTAACGGTCTCTTACAGTTAGGTCAGGTATAGTCAGGGACTGGTCGAAGATGGTCAAAAGTTGTCAGGCAATACTTGACCATCCTTGACAACTCTTACAATCGCTCGACCTCAAACCGCAGTTCGTCGACCAATTGCCGCAGCCGGTCGGTGTTGGGGGCCGGTGGGGGCAGTTGCTGACTCACAAACGCACAAATTTCCCATACTTCCAGCACGTCTTTCAACGCCACTTCCCGATTCGGAATGTCGGCACGGTCGGCGGTCAGAAGCAGCGTCCCTTTTGTTTTCACCTGGTTATAAACCCGACGGCAACAAATGCCCGATCCACCTGAGACGTCGGACCGCGAACCGTCGGACCGTTGGGGCTGAATAAGCAGAATGTACAGGCGCCCATCGGCAACGTCGAACCAGTTCCGAATAAACTTCCCGACGAGCAGGGCACCCGGAAATGTGAAATCATCGCCCGCTTCAAACGCGCGGTGGTGACCTTCGGGGAGCGTTGGCAGGTGCATGGCCGGGAGTCGATGCACAAAATCGGCCTGTTGATAGCGTTGCCCATACTCCGAAAACTGACGCTGCATGACCACCGCAATGGTTGGAGCCATCGGCTGGGCGGACGTACCGGGTCGGCCCGCAGCCAGTCCCTCATATACGTTATTAAATCCTCCTGATTCTGCCGAATACCGCTCGGTTGGTTGTGGAGCGACTATTCGAGACTCCGACTGAGGTAAAAACAGATCATCGGCAGAGCGGTCGCGGTGACCTGTGCCGGGCAGTTCATTGAACGAGGTGGGCTGTGGTCGTTCGTGCAAAGCGGGTTCGGGCCGGGGTTGCACGGGTCGAACCGGGGCCGTAATAACCGGCGGAACCGGGCGGGCTTCCTCCTGCGTCCGGTAGTACTTGTTCAGTACCGACGAGAGAGGCTGTGGCTCGGGCTGAGGTGCGGTAGGCTGGGCAAAAATATCGGGGAAATCGGGGTGTTGAAACGGGTCGTTATCGTCGGAATCTACTTTACCATCGGACCGAATGGCCGACGAACGCGATTCGACAGGTTTACTGGACTGACCAAGCGGAATACTGAGGTTTGGCGTTTCGCGAAGTTTACGCAGATCCTGACGTGTCAGCAGTTCAACGGTGGTGTTAAACGCTTTGGCAATAGCTTGTATATTTTGCCCGTTCGGATTGGCACGACCCTCTTCATAAGCCCCTAATAACGAACGCTTTATATTAATTTTACGAGAAAATTGCTCCTGTGTCAAACCGTTCAGTTTTCGCAGGTAGCGGATGTTGTCACTAACGAGTGTCATCCAGTTTAGGATTGGCTAAAGTTTCAGCTAATATAAACGATTCATGTTTTAAATGCCAATTCCCCACTGTTCGGCCACTTTTTTGTATTTTTAGCCTATTCTTTTGACTTCTTCATTGCCCGTTTATACATCCTATGATTACCGTTCCCCCACAAACCGATCTGCACGGCGATCTACGCGCTACCTTCGATGTTCAGCGACAGCACGCTTCCCGAATGGCTCTCACCACTGCCGACCAGCGTATCGAACGAATCCGGCGCATTAAAGCTTGGATTGCCACTCACGAAACTGATATCCAGCGGGTCATGTACGACGATTTTCGGAAGCCTTCCGCTGAGGTGATGATCGGTGAACTGATGGCACTCTACGCCGAAATCAAGCACACCATCCGGCATCTGAAAGGCTGGATGAAACCCCAGCGACTACCCACGCCGACGGCTTTGATTGGTACAAAAAGCCATTTATTGCACGAGCCGAAGGGAAACGTCCTGATTATTGCTCCCTGGAATTACCCTTTTGTGCTGTCCATCCGTCCGTTGGTGTCGGCCATTGCCGCCGGGAACGTAGCGATTCTCAAACCATCCGAACTGACGCCCCACACCGCCCGACTGATTAAGCGAATGATTACCGAGTTGTTTCCGGCGGAGGAAGTAGCTGTTTTTGAGGGCGATGCCGAGGTGTCGCAGGCGTTGCTGGGGTTGCCTTTCAACCATATTTTCTTTACCGGAAGTCCGGCCGTTGGGCGGGTTGTCATGGCCGCTGCCGCCAAGCACTTAGCCTCCGTTACGCTCGAACTGGGCGGCAAGTCGCCCGCCATCGTCGATGAATCAGCGGATGTCAAACAGGCAGCCGCACAATTAGCGTGGGGCAAATGCATCAACAACGGTCAAACCTGCATTGCCCCCGACTATCTGCTGGTCCATCAGTCTGTTAAACAGCCGTTTATGCAGGCTTTTCGCGACGCGCTAATGACCATGTACAGTCCTGATGGCAAGCCCATTGAGTCATCTGACAGTTACGCCCGCATCGTGAATAACCGGCATTTCGACCGTATTAAAAAATTAGTTGAGGATGCCACCGGGAAGGGCGCGACTGTAACGCTGGGCGGCACCATGAACGCCGAACAGAATTTTATCGAACCGACTATTCTTGAGGATGTTACGGATGATATGCGTGTGATGCAGGACGAGATCTTCGGGCCGGTGCTCCCCGTTCTCACATATACCAATCTGGACGATGCCCTGCGAATTATCAACCAGCGCGACAAACCGCTGGCCCTGTATATCCACAGCCGCAACAAAAAAACGACGCAGTATATTCTGGACCGTACCTCGGCGGGCGATACGGTGGTGAACGATACGATGCTGCAATTCGGGAATGTCGAACTGCCATTTGGTGGAGTCAATAACAGCGGGTTGGGTAAGTCGAATGGGTTCTTTAGTTTTCAGGAATTTTCCAACCAGCGGGGTGTCATGCAGCGCGATTTCGGCACCATGAAATTCATCTATCCGCCTTATACGGATAAAGTAAAAAAACTGATTGACTTCATTGTGAAGTACGTGTAACTATCCACAGTAACCCCACCTCAACCCCTCCCCGTCAGGGCGGAGTTAATCAAGCCAGTATTTTTTAGCCCCGCCCTGACGGGAGGAGTTGGGGTCGTTCAGAATTAGCTCCCTGAAGCCATCATCGTCAGTAATTATAGAAATTTGTACAACAGGTGTTACCGGTTCGTAGCCTTTTCGCGACTAAGCGGATCAGTAACTCTTCCCAAATTCCTTAACAATTACTAATTATGCCAGATCCTATCAGACCAAGTCGCCGGGTGCTCGATACCATCCGCAAAACCATCCTTCAGCGCGAAAACAACCGCAGTAAAACGACCAACTTCTTCATGTTGGAAGAAGTGCTTTCATCCGACGCGTCTAATCTCGTTCCCCGCCAGCGGGTGGCTATTCAACGCCCAACGGTGCTCGCTTTTGCCGATGATGCACCCCTGCTGAACTGGGCGCATCCGTGTCGCTATCTGCTTCACGATGCCGAAACGGGAGAACTATACAAGGAAATTCCAGCACAGTTTCCGCCGTTTGGTGGCGAACGGCAAACCCCCAAAACATTTCGCCCGTTTCACGAAGTTGTTGGGTTCACCAAACCCGTTGTAACCCGTTTCGGGCACGATCTGGCCGTACGTCCCTTGTTTGATGGAAGCCGGTATGCCATTTTATTTGCCGGTATGGCTAATAACCGCCACACCAACGATCTGGAGTTTCTTTACCGCACCCTGCGTCATGTGTATAAAGTACCTAAAGCGAATATTTACGTACTGAATCACGATGGAACGATCAATTACGATGGTATTCCAAAACCCATTGGCAACTGGCCCGGCGACAACACACCTTATCAGATGCCCGTAAACGGCAAAGGCAGCAAAGCCGATTTGTTTGGTGTACTCGACGACCTGAAAACCCGGCTGAAACCCAACGACCGTTTGCTGATTCACACCAATAATCACGGTGGTCATACAGGCGTTGAATCCGATCTGTGCTGCTTCCCCAACTGGGACAGTTTGGGCGTCAAAGCGTTCACCGATAAACTGGCCGAGCTGCCAGCATATCGTTGTCTGATGGTCATGATGGAACAATGCCATTCAGGCGGTTTCAATTCTGCCGTTCTGGAAAAAAGCACAGCCCAACGTACCAGCATTGCGTCGGCCTGCGATGAGTTCAGAAGCTCGATTGGTGGGCCGGAATTCGATCCATTCGCCCACGACTGGATTTCAGCCATGAACGGCAACGATCCCTACGGCAACAGCCTGTCGTCTGTTGTTGACACCAACGGCAGCGGTCGGGTTTCGGCATTAGAAGCGTTTAACTATGCCAACAGCGTTCATGATCCGTATGACACGCCGGTTTTCGGGCAGGTTCATGGGGGCGGAAGTTGTTATTTGGGCCGTCGTCCGTTGGCTATAAAACTACCGCCTTTGCAGTGGGAAGTTCCTTTGAGAAAATTCTGGCCTGAACCCGATCCGCTTCTGTTCGACAGACGCCTGGATGCCATTTTACCTCAGATAGAACAACTCGAAGCCGAACTCATCTCGCGCACCGATATTCTGCAAAAAGAACTCAACGAGCGGTTAAACGAGATTATAAAAGGTGCCCGCTAACGTATCGGAATCAAAACAGACCCGTGTTTATCGCAGGATTATTTGTAAATCGGCGATAAACACGGGTTATTGAAACGCCTACTAACCAATCGTTTATGACTATAGACTGGAACGAACTGGCTGGGCGCGTACTGGCCGCCCTGACCGAAACCGAGCGACGGCAAAGCGTAGTTTACATTGATACAACTCTGTTTGAGCCGGGTTCAACGGTTCGTATAAACCGGCAGGATCATTCGATTACGCAACCAACTATTTTGGCATTTATCGACTTGCATCCCCCGGCCAACTGGGGTCACCCCTGCCGCTACGTTTTGCTGTATCCGGAACAGGGCGGCACAGAAACAATTGATGCTTCCTTCCCACCCGATGCCACTCACCTGGCTCTGGCTCACCGCAGCGATGGCATTCAGGACTGGATGCTGCTCACAACCAACGTACTTGACCACTAACGGACAGTCAGTCCTGTCCCGGCTTCGGTTAACGCGGGTCTGACAGGCTCCTACCACTCATTCCTCTTTCAATACGTTTTATTTATTCCTCCATTTTTAATCAATCACCACCATGTCAAACCAACAGACAGCCGAGGCAAAGCCCAAGGCAACCAAGCCTACGGGCGGAGACACCTCCGTATCGAATTTACCGGAAGAATCCGCAGAAGCGGCCTCCAAAAAAGTAACGCTTTCACAGCCACCGTCGGAAGGCACCAACCCACAAACCGTTCAGCCGGGGTCCGATGGCGTGGAGAAAGTAGAAGGGTTCAAACTCCGGGCCTTAACCGAGGAAACGATGGCTGAGCTGTTCAGCATTCCCGACACCAGCCAGTTGCGCGACATCGGCGAGGCTTCGTTTGGCCCACCCGACGAGGAACTACTGGAAACAGTACACGGCCCCGACGACCGCGTTCGAATCAACGCCACAACCGTTTATCCGTGGCGGGCCATTGCTTCGCTGCTCATTACGGCAGCCGACAATTCGATGTGGATTGGCACGGGCTGGTTTATTGGACCGCATACGCTCGCCACGGCGGGGCACGTAGTGTTCATAAAAAACAGCGGTGTGCCGGGTCGCGATGGCTGGGTCAAAAAAATTCAGGTGATGCCGGGACGTAACGGAAACGCCCTTCCATTCGGGTCAGTAACAAGTGCTAACTTCCGCTCAGTTACAAACTGGACAAACAATGGTGATCCGAATTTCGATTATGGAGCCATTATTATTCCGACTAACTTAGGCAACACAACCGGCTGGTTCGGCTTTGGTGCCTATTCGGATGCTGATTTGCTGAGTTCGGTGGGCAATATTTCCGGCTATCCCGGCGATAAGCCAACGGGAACGCAGTGGTATGATGCGCGTCGGATTGCGTCGGTCAACAGCCTGAAGGTATTTTACGACATTGATACGGCGGGCGGTCAGAGCGGCAGTGGCGTGTATCGAATCATCAACGGAAGTCGGATGGGCATTGCCATTCATGCGTATGGCGGGGCAACAACCAATTCGGGAACGCGTATAAATCAGAATGTTTTCAATAACCTGGTTGCCTGGAAAGCGTAACAAGAACGGGCTACTTTACCTCGTGGGCGGCTGCTTATTAGTAGCCGCCTGCGTGTGTATCTGGACAGCACTCACCATGAATACAACGCCAATTGTTTTGACGGGCAGGGTGTCCGACGCTACAGGGAAGCCGGTTGCACTGGCCCGCATTTATTTTGCCGATGGCCCTGACCCGCTCCCCGAAATTGCCCTCCTGACAGACGCGGGCGGCAACTTTTCGATGTCCGTTCCCCGACCGGGCGACTATAAACTTGGCTGTTCTGCCGACGGGTTTGCCACTGTTACTGTACCCGTTAACCTCACCAATAATCAGAATTCGCCGGTTATGATAACGCTAACAAAGTAAGGCTGTTTATCAAGTACGTATCAATCATTCTGATGCGAAAAACTACCTTTAGAATCAGCCAGGATTCCGGCTTCGTCAACCCACCCGTTTGCCATGACGCAACCTTTACCCTACGCCCGTACCTCCTGGTTTTTTAAATTTTGTGAATGTGCTCTGGCGGCAACTGCTCTGCTGAATCTCCTTCTGTTTCCCCTGGAGTTTATGCCTTTCTCGTTTTTCGAGAAATACGGTCAGTATTTTGAGTATCTGTTAATTGGCATAATTGGGGTAGCCTTACTCGGTAGCCTGCTCTACGTTTGGATATGGCATCAGCGCGAACGGGCGGGTGATATTGACAGCGGCCTACGTCATGCCTGGATGCAGGGCATCATCCGCTACTGGCTGGCGTTATCGATCTCCAGTTATGGCTTTGCCAAAATCCTCAAAACGCAGTTTCAAACCGCTGATTATGTGCTTGATATGCCCTTGAGTTCGGTTGATGGGATGGGCCTGACCTGGTACTATTTTGGCTACTCGTATCCATTGGCCGTTATTATTGCCCTTTTTCAAATTGGGGGGTCAATCCTATTGCTCTATCGCAGGACGACTTTACTGGGAGCGATGATCCTTTTACCGGTGATGGTCAACATCGTCCTGATTAATGTATTTTATAAAATTAGCAGTGGGGCCTTTTATAACTCGGTCATTTTTTCACTTGCTCTGGTATTTCTCCTTCTGCTGCATGTAAAAAGACTCAAAGTCATCTTCTGGGATTTAGTCGATCAATTTCCTGCTATTCCCTCGGGGCGTAGCTGGGTCAAGCACAGCCTGCGCGTTCTACCTATTGCTGTGGCTTTTTTCTCCCTTAAAGCGTTAATCATCATGCATCCTTATGACCAAACGCTGAAGGGCACCTGGCAGGTGGAAAAACTGATACGTAACGGTCAGGCCCAACCGGCAACGGCCTGGTTAACGGATGCCAGGGCTTGGAGTCGAATCTATTTTGCGGGGTATGAAGGCTGTGCCTTTAGTCCAAATCCCTACCGGTTTATCCATAATGAAGGTTTATTTGGTAGTTATGCATTCGATACTCTGCAAAACAAACTGCAGGTGATCTTCTATTCTAATGATACCTTACGGGCCACCATCAGCAGACGTACTGCCAAAGCCATGCACCTGCATGGAATTATGGGCCGTGACACATTGGACATGCAACTGGCCCGATTGAGGTAAATGGTTGGGTATCTTAACACGACGTATTTACCATTAAGGTTAGCCGTATTTTTATACGTTCGTTTAACAGGTTGGTAATTCAAGAACAGCAGAACTATGAAAATGGGCATTAGTTATTCATACTCAAAACGGATCGTTGTCTATCGTAAACTAAAACGGCAGATAGTCATTGAGTTTATGGTAGAACTTAACCAGGCGAAGGGCTGGAAAAGGGACTGGGTTCGGTGGAAACGACGTATCGCCCTCGAAACGCGGTATAACCAGCTACTGTTTTCAGAAAAATAAAAGCTCTGTATGAGTTATTTTCATATATAAAAACAGATTTTATTTAGACGAACGTAACGCAACGGGTAACCAGCCAAAACTCATAGCTCAACAACGTATAACTATGGCTAACTTTCCAATCAATTTAATATATTAAGGCATTTTACAACAGGAAGATGATAGTAAACACAAAGAATCAGCTTAGTAATAATGTTATAAGCATAGTTTATCACCAACACTTGGTTCAATCCGATTTCATTGCTTTAGATGAGAAATTAATCCAGATAGATAAAGAGGAAAGAACCCTGTTAATTCATGCGGTGCTGGCTAAGAACATGGACTTGGTAAGCAGATTTATTTCTAAAGGAGCAAAAGTTGAGCATAGTGATAAAATAGGATGGACTTCTTTACATTATGCTGCCCAGGGGAATCTATCCACTATCTTGGAAGCTTTGTTATCGGTGCATCCAGCAGTTGATATACAAGATAAGTATGGCAATACGCCACTTTGGCGGGCCACTTTTGATTCGAGGGGGATAGGTGATTCTATCAAGCTGTTACTGAAGGCTGGGGCCAATCCACATTTAAAAAATTATTCAGGAATTAGCCCTTACGATTTGGCTTTGACTATTGCCAATTACGATGTTAAACCTTTTTTTACGGACTTTGCTTAACATAGTTCGACTTAAAATCATGAATATCAAACTCTTACTTTCAACGACTTTCCTGATTTTACTGTCGGTTCTCTGCTCCTCAAAAGCTCAGTCGGTAAGAACCAGGCAAATTCTGGATTTTTATGAGTTAAAAGGACTGCTTCTCAAGCACAAAGCAACAGCGGAGAGTATTCTCAGCATGAAGCGGTTCAAATTAGCGTCTAATAAAGAAAGGCCGGAAAGTACCATATACGCGTATAAAAAAGAGAACGACAGCACACAAATTCTTATCCGGGTACGTAAAACCGATGGATTAGTCAGCGAAATTGCCTGGGATGAATGGCCATCAACACTTGGCAACCTGACGCATGACGCTGTTTATGATGGTTTTGTGCCGGTAGCTGGCAATAGTCGATACTACAACCGATTCCAAAAGACAGCTCTTTTAGTTAATTATAAATTGGCGCATGAACACGGTATTGTACCCTGTATTCTTAGAGTTATCGAATAAAGATTTTGGATAATGTTGAATTTGTACAATAGGTTGCCTGCTACTATACTTGCCGGTTAAGGCCATAAATGAATGTCTTCTCAAGTAAATCTTACATAATCTCAAGCCTCACTGATGCGCACTCATAAGGACCTTGATTTAGTTTTGATTAGTCTACTAATTGTACGTAACCTTTATAACTATGGACTTTCAAACAACCCTTAGTCGGCTATATCAGGATTTCAATGACCGGGATATTGATGCCGTTTTAGCGCTTGTACATACGGATGTGACCTGGCCTAATGGGTGGGAAGGGGGATATGTACACGGACATGATGAAGTACGGGCGTACTGGCTCCGCCAATGGCAGGAGATCAACCCTAACGTAGTGCCGGTCTCTTTTCAGGTTAGGCCCGGAGGGGAAATTGCCGTAGGTGTCCATCAAGTCATTAAAGATTTGAATGGTCAAGTGTTGAGCGATGGCCAGGTAACCCATGCATACACCTTTGAGGCCGGGAAGATAAAAACAATGGTTATTGAATAATAGCAAGAGAGTATATCTTGCTATTATTCAATAACTGCTTCTAAAAGTTACGTAATATGAGATAGCTTAGCAAACAAAAGATATAGTTGATAAACTGCCAAATGGATACGTATAAAAAGTATTTTGCAAAAGCAATTAAAGATAATTATTCCATCAACTCCGACCTATTACTGGCTGAAATTGACAAAAATTTCGAGTCCATTTCTGGCAACATTAACTTTGCGGCCACCTCAAGTAACCCAATCGACAAAAGGCTTGGCTTTTGTGGCTATTTTTTAGCCCTGATAAAAACACTGGATGAACAAGGAGAAGCATTTGAAACAATACGCAACATTTGCATTGCCGTAACTACTGATTACGTTAGGCCAAAAAATAAAATTCAATTAGTCTTAAAACGACTTCCCGCTAAATTTAGCAATACTTGGTTAGCCACTGTCTTTCTTAAAATATTTCATAAGCGAGTAAGCAAGAAAGGGCACCCGGACGGCTTCAGGGCTCAAATCATAACTGACAAAAAGGAAACATTTGGTCTTGGGTATGGCGTTGATATTTTAGAATGTGGCATTTGTAAACTCTTCAAAAAATATAATTACGACAAATACTCCCCTATACTTTGTGAGGTTGACGAACTAACTTCCCATTTAGCTGGATTACAACTTATACGAACGGGTACCATTGCTTTAGGAGCAAAAAAGTGTGACTTTCGATTTAAAAAGAAAATTAACCATCTCTAACTTAGAAAGCTGTAGACCCGACCTTGGCATATATAAAGTATGTCGAATAACGTAAGTACAGTTATAACGCTAATCCGTGATAACACAAAAAAATGAGGGCTTTTATAACCCTCATTTTTTTGTTACAGGAAGATAAATTCTCAATCAATAGCCTTCATTCTGCGGGAAAGTCGTCTTGTTATTATACACGTCGATTTCCGACTGCGGAATGGGATAATACACCCGATAAGCAGGCATGGTGATATTCGTTGCTTTGATGGCATCCACCGCCGTACCCGTGCGGATCAGGTCGAACCAGCGGTCGTTTTCCAGAGCCAGCTCCAGCCGACGTTCTTTAATCACCGCCGTGCGAAACGC
>JANPJE010000058.1:0-13446 GCA_031425355.1 Spirosoma sp.
ATGGCATCTATTCATCAAATACTTATGTCTTTACCTTAATGAAGTAACATAAATCCTGTTGGGGCGGTTGTTCTCGTGAGTACAACCTAAAATAATATGGAAACAAACGCAGGTAATGAACGCGAATTGGGCATCGGTGTGATTGGTATGGGCGGCTTCGGGCTGTTCGCCGTTCAGCAGTTTTTGCAGACGCCAAACACAAAATTGGTCGCTATTGCCGGGTCGAAACGGGAAGAATCCATCCGCACCGCCAAACGCTTTGGGGCTGAACAGTTGGGAAGTCTTGCCGAGTTAGTCAACCACCCCGACGTCGATCTGGTGTACATTGCTACGCCCCCGTTTTTGCATTATGAGCAGGCTAAACTGGCTCTGAATGCCGGGAAACACGTCATCTGCGAAAAACCGCTGGCCATGAATCCCGAAGAAGGCGCAGAAATGCTGGCTTTAGCGAAGGAAAAAGGGTTGCTGATGGTCACCAACCTGATGCAGCGGTACAATCCGATGTTTGCCCGAATTAAACACCTGATCGATAAGGATTTGCTTGGCGATTTTCTGCACGGCTATTTCGAGAATTACGCAGGCGACGAAGGTCTGTCTGCCGAACACTGGTTCTGGGATCGCACCAAATCGGGCGGTATTTTCATTGAACACGGCGTCCACTTCTTCGATATGTTCGCGGGCTGGTTTGGCAACGGAACCGTGAAGGCTGCGCAGGTTGTAAAGCGTCCGAACAGTAACGACATAGAAGATCAGGTGCAGGCAATTGTTGAATACGGCGACGACGTAACAGGCAAAAAATTAGTCAATTTCTACCATGGCTTCACCCAAACCGGGCGCATGGACCGGCAGGAAATGCGGCTGGTTTTTGAACGGGGCGACATCATGTTACAAGAGTGGATTCCGACCCGGATGGTGCTTCGTTGCGTGGCCGATGAAGAAACGAGCCGTGCGCTGATGGACCTGTTTCCGGGCGCGCAGCTAAACGTAACAGCCAACATTAGCGGGAAGGATTTGCCGCTTCATGGACGCCATAAAGCATTCGATGCGTACCAGCAGATCGAGCTTCGTTTTGGGTTTGAACAGGAGAAACAGCATCTCTACAGTGAACTGCTTCGGCTAATGTTCCGCGACCAGGTGAGTGCGATTAAATACCCTGATACGCACCGGATTATCAATGAGGAGAACGGATTGAGTTCATTAAAAATAGCCGCTGAAGCCGATAGATTGGCTCGTCTTTAGCGAAC
The DNA here is from genome assembly GCA_031425355.1 of Spirosoma sp. Taxonomy (GTDB): domain Bacteria; phylum Bacteroidota; class Bacteroidia; order Cytophagales; family Spirosomataceae; genus Spirosoma. The sequence continues at coordinate 1,245 of JANPJE010000058.1, forward strand.
CTCAGCGAAAGTAGGTCAGACTTAATAAAATAATTTAAAAATATTGATTTTGGGCAGTACATCTCCTGAAAACTACCTGATTTTTTTCGACCTTTGTGCGGTCTCATCTTTTCTCCGCACAGCGCATCATGATTACGGAGTCTCCTTTACCCGAAAGCCCGGACGGGCAAGTGCCGGGTGTATCACTCACAGGTGGCCCTATTCAATCGGCCATCACCTACGAAAAAATACCGACCCACATTTATGCCGACGCCAAAGATGCGTCGCGGGCGGTGGCTCAGGAAATTGCTGACCTGATCCGGCAGAAACAAAGCCAGGGTAAGCCCTGTATACTGGGTCTGGCAACTGGCTCATCGCCCAAAACGGTGTATGCCGAACTGATTCGGATGCACCGCGAAGAAGGGTTGAGTTTTCACAACGTAGTGTCGTTTAACCTGGACGAATACTACCCAATGGAGCCTGATTCGCTGCAAAGTTACTGGCGGTTCATGCGGGAGCAGTTGTTCGACCATGTCGATATTCCGGCGGGCAATTACCACGTGCCCAATGGCACCGTTCGGACGGATAAGGTTGGTGAGTTTGCCCGGCAGTATGAAGCCGAAATCGAAGCGGCTGGCGGACTTGATTTTCAGTTGCTGGGTATCGGGGGAAACGGCCACATCGGGTTCAATGAACCGGGGTCACTTATCAATTCGCACACCCGACTAATGATGCTCGATAATTCTACGCGGGCGGCTGCATCGGTTGATTTTGGCGGACTTCCCAAAACACCCCGAAAAGCCATAACGATGGGTGTTTCGAGTATTCTGGGTGCCCGGCGCGTTGTATTGTTGGCCTGGGGAGAGCGGAAAGCACCCGTCATTCGGGGCGCTGTTGAGGGATTGGTGACGGAACTGAACCCGGCGTCGTATCTGCAAACGCACCCAAATGCGTTGTTTGTGATCGACGAAGCCGCTTCGTCGGAGTTGACCCGTATGAAGACGCCCTGGTTGGTGGATTCGGTAGTTTGGGACAATAAAATGAAGAAAAAGGCCGTCACGCATCTGTCGCTGACGCTGAACAAGCCGATTCTGAAACTGACCGACCGCGACTATAACGACAACGGCATGAGCGATCTGCTGGCGCAATATGGTCAGGCTTATGACATTAACATCGACGTTTTCAACCAGCTTCAATACACGATTACGGGCTGGCCGGGCGGCAAACCCAACGCTGACGATACCAACCGGCCTGAACGGGCACAGCCTGCTCAGAAACGCTGCCTGATTTTCAGCCCCCACCCCGACGATGACATCATTTCGATGGGCGGTACGTTCCAGCGGCTGCGCGATCAGGGTCACGAAGTACACATCGGCTACCAAACATCCGGTAACATCGCCGTTGCCGATGATGAAGCCCTTCGGTTCGCCGACTACGTTGTGGATTTCAACTCGAAATTCGGCATCGAAAGTCCCGAAGCGACCCGAATTTTTCAGGATGCGGCTGAATCGCTGCGTGAGAAAAATGATACCGAAGTAGACACTGCCGAAGTACGTTATGTGAAGGGCCTGATTCGGATGGGCGAAGCCAAATCGACCTGTCGGTTTGTCGGTGTTCCCGTTGCGAACGCACACTTTATGAACATGCCGTTCTACGAAACCGGAACAGTAGCCAAAAAGCCACTGAGCGAGGAGGACATCAAGATTACGATGGCCCTGATTGAAGAGGTTAAGCCGCACCAAATCTATGCCGCCGGTGACCTTGCCGATCCCCACGGAACGCACAAAGTTTGCCTTGACGCTATACTGGAAGCGGTTCGGCGGTTGAAACAGTCGGACGCGACCCCGGGAAATTTTATGAAAGATTGCTGGGTGTGGCTCTACCGTGGAGCGTGGGCCGAGTGGGACATTCACGAAATAGAAATGGCCGTGCCAATGTCACCCGATCAGGTCATGAAAAAGCGGTTGGGCATCTTCAAACACCAGTCGCAGAAAGATGGTGTTGTGTACCAGGGGACCGATTCGCGGGAATTCTGGCAACGGGCCGAAGAGCGCAACCGCGCAACTGCCGGGCTTTACAACCGGCTCGGTCTGGCCGAATACGAAGCGATGGAAGCCTTTGTTCGCTGGCGTTTTTAACAGCTACTTGTCACCAACAGAAAGCCATCTCCGAAAAGGGATGGCTTTTTTGTTTATTAAATTTTCACCCACCTACTCACTATAATATAAAAATTGAATATAATTGCATTAATATATAATAGTTGTATTATATAAGCCCTTATCAGGAACATGACCAGACAAAACAAACAAAAGACGCTTCGGCTTTTTGCGCTGCACGAATTCATTCAGGACCATTTTACGAAGTCTGACTGGATCAAACTTGCCTATCTGACTGATAGCGTTGATTTGATCGAGGATCATCCCCGGCTGCTACGTAGTCTGGACTTCAAAGACGATGATTACGAGGGTAATAGCTTACAGGTACTCTCAAAATTAATAAGCGAAAGTACCGGTAATTTGTATGAAATAGAGCGGTTCGTTGAGTTGAAGAAAGCACTCATGCATCGCTCGGTCCGGGACGTGCCTGATTTTATTTCGACCGTACAACCCGCTGTTCCAGAGCGGGTTATTACGTTCGCGCCCGATGTTTTCCGGATTCCGGCCAAACCTGTCGAAACCAATGTGTTATCGGTTATGATGCCGTTCGAGAGTAAATTTTCGGGCACGTATGCGGCCATCCGAAGCGTATGTGCCCGGCTTGGAATCGACTGCAAACGGGCCGATGATATCTGGGACAACAGCATTCTGATTCAGGATGTGTTCGATCTGATTTTTACGTCGCACGTCGTAATCACTGACTTCACCGACCGAAATCCGAATGTGTTTTATGAAACGGGCGTGGCGCATACGCTCGGCAAATTAGTGATTCCCATTACACAGTCGGTGGGGGATATACCGTTCGATCTGCGTCATCATCGCGCTTTAACGTACCTGCCCAATGCCGAAGGTTTACTGAAATTAGAGCACGATTTAGAGAAGAAACTGGCGAAAGTATTCAGTTGATTCAGTGGCTTAAGTTGTCGTACCTTCGGGGAAACCATTTGGGCATTTATGCATTCCTCTGTTTCGACACGTACAGCCAGCAGCCAACGTTCCCAGGTTGGTTCCAACCGGCTGCTTTCGCTTGATTTTTTTCGTGGCCTGACCGTAGCGGCCATGATTTTAGTCAATAATCCCGGCGACTGGGGCCATATTTATGCGCCCCTCGAACACGCGCCCTGGAACGGCTGGACACCCACCGACCTGATTTTCCCCTTCTTTCTGTTCATCGTTGGCGTGTCGATTACGTTTGCGCTGGAAGGGAAAAATGGAGAAAAAGGCACTGTTAAAAAGATTGTGAAGCGGAGCCTGACGCTGTTTTTACTGGGCTTATTTCTGAATTTCTTCTCCCGGTTTGACATCAGTACGGTACGTATTCCGGGCGTTTTGCAGCGAATCGCGCTGGTTTATCTGGCCTGTTCGCTCATCTTCCTGAAGACAACACCCCGTCAGCAAATCTATATTTTTTGCGGGTTGCTCGTTGGGTACTGGCTGCTGATGACGGTGGTGCCGGTGCCGGGCGTCGGCTATGCGAATCTCGATCCCGAAACCAATCTCTCGGCCTGGCTTGACCGGACTATTCTGACCCCGGCGCACGTTTACAAACCGGCTAAAGTCTGGGACCCGGAAGGGCTGTTCAGTACATTTCCGGCCATCGGAACGGGTATTTTAGGCCTCCTGACCGGAACGTGGCTCCGTGCCGACCGACCTGCGACTGAGAAAGTAGCCTGGCTGTTTGCCGCCGGTTGTTTGCTAACACTGGCCGGTTTGATCTGGGACGGATTTTTTCCGATAAATAAGGCGCTTTGGACCAGTTCATACGTATTACTGGCGGGAGGTTTGGCCATGCTTGGTCTGGCCCTTTGCTATTGGCTGATTGATGTACATCAATACAGAAAGGGGGTATTGCCCTTCGTGGCCTTTGGCGTAAATGCCATTACGGTATTTTTTCTGTCCGGCCTGATTCCGCGTATAATGAACCTGATTCAGGTGACCAAATCTGACGGGACCGAAACCGGACTGCGGGACTATCTCTACCGCTCGTTCATCGCTCCGCCTTTTGCCGATCCCAAGAATGCGTCGCTGGCGGGCGCATTGACGTTTGTGCTGATCTGGTTCGTGATTTTGTGGTGGATGTATCGCAAAAATGTGATTATCAAAGTGTAAGCTTCATCCTCTTTTGTCTTCCAGGGCTATACGGATCAGATCGACGGTGTTTTTGACGCCTATTTTCCGCATAATGCTCGCCCGCTGGTTGGCTACGGTGTTGGGACTGATGCCAAACCGACTGGCTATTTCGGGACTGCTCATGCCGTCGATCAGGCAGGTCAGAATTTGACCCTCCCGCGAGGTGATCCGGTTCCAGACAGACAACGGTGCTTTAGAGCCAGGTTTAATTTCGGCCTTTCGCTGGCTGGCGTTGGGCAAAACCAAATGCCGGATAATGACCGAAGCGGCATTGGGCGGATAATACAATTCTCCGCTAACCACTGTCCGGACAGCCCGTAAGATTTCATCCTGATTGGTATCCTTCAGCAAGTACCCGGCGGCCCCGTTCTGCACCGCTTTCAAAATATAATCCGGGTTGTTGTGCATACTGAACATCAGCGTCCGAACCGCCGGATACTGCTGTGAAATGATTTTCAGCGCGTCGATGCCCGACATTCGGGGCATGGTTATGTCTAACAGCAGCACATCGGTCTGAATGTCGGCAAGCAGCGCAATGGCATCGTCACCGTCGGCAGCTTCGCCCACGATTTGCATATCGGCCTCATCTTCCAGTAGTGTCCGAATCCCCTTTCTTACCACAGAATGGTCGTCGGCAATAAGAATTCGTATCGACATAAGTACAGTATGAATGGCTCACTAACGTTAGTAAACTTATTGAAATTCATCTGATAAGCAGATACTTATCGCAATTTTTGTTCCTTTTTTTGGCTTTGATGTAATCGAGAATTCACCGTTGAGCAGCCGCGTGCGGGTTCGCATGTTTTCCAGTCCGTTACTACCCGTCAATGGCTTTCCGCCGGTGGTGGATGGTGCTTTTACAATAAATCCTTTTCCATTATCAGTAACGCTCAGCAGCAGTTTCCGGGCATCCTGCTGTAGATCAATTTTTATGGTTGTAGCCCCCGCATATTTCACCGCATTATGGAGGGCTTCCTGCGCGATACGATACAAGCCGATTTCCATTGCCGGATTTAGTCGATGGGCATCCCGAGTGCCGGTGAAGACAATCGGGACGCCCGCCGACCGGGTCGTTTGTTCGGCTAATAAATGGAGCGTCGCGCCCAAACCGAAATCGCTCAGCGTCGAGGGCATCAGGTTGTACGACACTTGCCGGGTCGTCTGAATCGTATCGGCAATCAGGTCGCAGAGTTCGGCAAACCGCATTCGCTGTTTTTCATCGGCAAATGAACCGGATTTCAGCTTTTCGGCGTGCAACTTTAGCCCGGTCAGCATCTGGCCAATACCATCGTGCAGTTCGCGGGCAAACCGCCGTCGCTCTTCTTCCTGCCCTTCCAGCAAAGCCGCCGACCGTACAGTATCCTCAGTCAGTTGCAATTGGTATTTTTCTTCAGTTGCCCGGAGCAGTTCCTTTTGTGTATCAATTAATTTACGGTGCGACGCGGCCAGATTCTGATTGGTAGCTTCTAACTCCCGATTCGTAATTTCCATGTGGTTGTTCGCCAGTTGCAACGCCTTCTCCGACCGCGCCAGCCGCTGAATTACATGCCGGGTATGGTTGACAACAGGTCTGAAAATAAATAACCCCTCAATCAGCAGCGTCACGAGGGTGGCAAGAGTGAGCAGCCATTCGATACGTTCCAGCGATTTAACTCGTTCCAGACTTTCGGTATCGACCTGAAAGACAATATCGTTCATCTGTTGCAGGTAGGAAAACTCATCCCGGAGAATGCCCTGTAGAGCCTCTTTTTTTTCGGCAGCCGTTGTATTTGGATTACTGATACGGGTAAAGCCCGTATGAATCGACTGGAATACCGGCTCAATTCGCGCGAACATTTCGTTTAACTGCGGGCTTTTCCGAACCGTATACACCTGCTCCATACGCAGACTGCCGTTCCGCAACTGAATATGGCTTTGACTCCACGAATGCAATAGTGAATCGAACGAAACCGTATCAGCCGCCGAAAGTTCTTCCGTCCGCAACAGAGCCAGTTTGGTCAATCGCTGACTAAGCATCCGTTGCCGACCGGCCACATTTACCACGCGGCTATCGTCGGAATGATTGCTGATCGTTCGCCGGATAAACAGAAGTCCGCTGATAGCTAACACGGCAATGACCGTGAGGGCCATTACATAAAACCGGGTTAGTCGTCGGGCTACCTGCTGATCGAGCTGTTTCATAAATATAATCTATGGTTTTCTGTTTACGGTTTTTGGTTTATTGACGCATTCGTGTTGCTTTCTCCGGTCCGCCGGTGCGGTCAGCTAACCGTAAACCAAAAACAGAAAACCATTATACCCCAATATACACCATTCCATCAGCTACTTTAACCGGGAACGTAGCGATCCGATGACCATCATCGTTCAGACATTGGCCGGTTTTGAGCGAAAACGTTTTCTTGTGGAATGGGCAGGCCACTTTAGGCTCGTCGCCCTGGCTGCCAATCATACCCCGCGAGAGGGCCATTTGCTGGCGGTGCGGACATTCATTGTCTGTTGCATACCATTCGCCCCGACGGGTAAAATTGAAAACAGCAATCTGCCGACCGCCGAGCAGTACGCAGGCACCGCCATCTTCGGGGATATTCTCGACCCGGCAAGCGGGATGCCAAGTGATTTCGTCTTTTTTTATTGAGAGAGTTTCCATTAGATTCAAAGTCTGATGATTGAGAATAGACAAAGTTGCCGTGGGGTCTATCAAGCCCATTCCTTCGCCCGCTTCTGATCGCGCAATGAATCGAACTGAACGGTAGGGTCTTTTTGCTCGGGAACATTGACGAAGTGCGCAAAGCGTTTGCGGAGTTCAGGATTTTCCACCACTTCGGTCCACTCGCACTTGAACGTATCGACCAGCAACTGCATCTCGCGTTCCAGATCGGCGGCAATGCTCAGTACGTCATCGACAATCACCGCCCGCAGGTAAGTCATGCCGCCGTCCATTTTGTTCAGCCACGTAGCGGTTCGGGTGAGCGGGTCGGCAGTTTTGATATAAAACATCAGGAACCGGTCGATATAGCGAATGCAGGTTTCCTTATCCACATCGGAAGCCAGCAGTTGAGCGTGTTGGGGTTTCGTGCCGCCATTGCCACATACGTACAGGTTCCAGCCTTTCTCGGTCGCAATAATGCCGAAGTCTTTGCTCTGCGCTTCGGCACATTCGCGGGTGCAACCCGACACCCCCGACTTGATTTTATGGGGCGACCGAATGCCTTTATACCGTTCCTCAACCTCAATGGCGAATGAAACCGAGTCCTGCACCCCGTAGCGACACCACGTACTGCCCACGCAGCTTTTCACCGTCCGCAGTGATTTTCCATAGGCGTGTCCGCTCTCGAAACCGGAAGCAATCAACTCCTCCCAGATGGGGGGTAAATCGCCGACGTGCGCCCCGAACAGGTCGATTCGCTGACCGCCTGTAATTTTGGTGTACAGACCATATTTCTTCGCTACTTGTCCAAGAACGATTAATTTATCGGGCGTAATTTCGCCCCCCGGAATGCGCGGCACGACGGAATACGTACCACCTTTCTGGATATTTGCCAGAAACCGGTCGTTGGAGTCCTGAATGGTAGCCCGGCCTTTCTCCAGAATATTTTCGTTCCAGAGGCCTGCCAGAATCGACGCGACGGCGGGTTTGCAGACTTCGCAGCCATCACCATGCCCGAACTGATCCAGCACCGTGCCATAGGTTTTCAGACTGTTAATGCGCACTAAATCAAGGAGTTCCTGACGGGTATAATCGAAGTGTTCGCACAAAATATTGCGGACATAAATACCCTGTTGCTTTTGTACTCCCTGAATCAGGTCTTTCACCATCGGTGTACAGCCTCCGCAACCGGTGCAGGCTTTGGTTGCTTTCTTGAGCGCATCAACCGTCGTATGCCCGTTTTCACCAATTTCGTGGCAGAGCATGGCTTTGGTGATGGCTTCGCAGGAGCAGATGAGCGCGTCGTCAGGAAGGCTCATTACTCCCGCCCCGGCTTCTTCGCCCCCGCGTGAGCCTAAGATCAAATCTTCGGGATTAGGGGGCAGAATGGTTTTGTTCTTGCAGGTTTGCAGCAGCATATTATACTGCTCGGCATCGCCCACCAGAATCCCGCCCAGCAATTCTTTACCATCTGCCGATACGTTAATCCGCTTGTAAACGCCCTTCGCCCGGTTCTCATAAACGATTGTCCGACAGGCAGGTTCGGTGGCAAACGGGTCGCCAAAGGAGCCAACGTCCGTACCAATCAACTTGAGTTTGGTGGACATGTCGTAGGGCTTGAATTCTTTCTCATCGCCGATCAGGCGCGAGGCCACTACGTCGGCCATTTCGTAGCCGGGAGCGACCAGCCCATAAATCATGTGGTGAGCAACGGCGCATTCGCCAATGGCAAAAATGGCCGGATCAGACGTTTGCAGTGAGTTATCGACGATGATTCCCCCGCGCGGATGCGTATCTAAACCTGATGATTTGGCTAACTCGTCGCGCGGGCGAATCCCCGCCGAAATCACCAGCATATCGACGTCCAGCAGCGAGCCGTCGGTAAACTGAAGCCCGGTTATACAATCTTGTCCTGTGATTTCCTGCGTACTTTTCGAGAGATGAATGTTCAGCCCGAGCGATTCCAATTGTCGTTGCAGAACGCCCGAACCGGCCTCGTCAATTTGCCGGGGCATCAGCCGGGTGGCAAATTCCACTACGTGTGCTTCGTCAAGTCCCAGATCGAGCAGGGCTTTGGCCGCTTCCAGACCCAGTAATCCGCCACCCAGAACCGCTCCCCGAAGCGTCGGACCGTTCCTCGCCTTGCGGGCATACGACTGGATAAGCTCAAGGTCTTCGATGGTGCGATAAACAAACACTCCGTCTTTTTCGACACCGGTCACCGGCGGCACAAACGCGCCCGAACCTGTCGCCAGTATTAAATAGTCATACGGGGTTACGACGCCATGATGCGAACGGACTTCTTTTCGTTCCCGATCAATATCGACCACGGGGTCGGTGAGGTAGAGCGTAATGTCATTTTCGGCATACCATTCGATGGGTGCCAGTGTCAAATCGTCGGCGGTTTTGCCATCGAAATAAGCACTTAAATGGACGCGGTCGTAGGCTACGCGCGGCTCTTCCCCAAAAACCGTGAGCGAAAAACGCCGTTCATTTTTTTGTTTGGCTATCAGCTTCTCGCAGAACTTGTAGCCTACCATGCCGTTGCCAATAACGACGACACGTTGATTTGTGTTTGTGTTCATAGTTAATTGTAACTATAGCATTATGAAAACCCTGTTTTATTATTGCACTAATTCAAGAAAAATGCCCTAATCCTCCCAAATAGGACATGTCAAAATTAATAGGTGTTTTTGTTAATTCCTAATGTATTATTCTGCGATTAGTTAAGAATGAAAGATATTTTTTTGAAAAATCCTTGTTTTTAAGAATTTGCTGTCTACTTTTGAAGCGTAATAGTTGGTAGTGGTAAATAACTATAAATAGTACAATACCACTATTTAATCACTAACGGAAGAGTCAGATGAAACCAATGCTAACACTCGTGGGGGCGGGTCCCGGCGACGGTGAATTGATCACGTTAAAAGGGATCAGGGCGCTTCGGCAAGCCGACGTTGTTTTATACGACGACCTTGCCAATGTCAGTTTATTGGCCTTCGCACCCGAACAGGCACTGAAAATCTACGTGGGCAAACGAGCCGGAAAAGCATCGTTCACGCAGGACGAAATCAATACGTTGATTCTTGATCTGGCGCAGGAACACGGCCATGTAGTGCGGCTCAAAGGGGGCGACCCATACGTGTTTGGGCGGGGGTTTGAAGAGTATGCATATGTTCAACAATATGGCATTCACTGCGAGGTGGTGCCGGGGGTGTCGAGCTGCATTGCGGTTCCTGCTTCGCAGGGAATTCCCGTTACGTGCCGGGGTGTGAGCGAGAGTTTTTGGGTAATCACGGGCACCACTCGCACCGGCGAACTGTCCGACGATTTGCGTCTGGCGGTTCAGTCAAGAGCAACAGTTGTGGTGCTGATGGGATTGAGTAAGGTAAACGAGATATGTGCGATGTATTGCCAGGCCGGACGAAGCAATTTGCCGATGGCGGTCGTGCAGAACGGGACGCGTGCCGATGAGCAGTGCGTCATTGGTCAGGTCTGGAACATACCACAGTTGGTGGCAGAGCAGGGCGTGGGGGCGCCCGCTGTGCTGATCATCGGCGAGGTCGTTTCGCTGCATCCGTCCTACGTGGCAGAATGTCTGCGCAGCGTTTCTATGGCCTACTGACAAAAAAAGCCGATCCGGTGTGGGGGCACCTTTGGATCGGCTAAAACAGGGTTTGTCTATGCGAAAAACACAAACGCTTCAAAGAAAATGAAAAAAAATACGTAAAGCAAATTCGCTTTCCTGCTCCGTCGGGTGGTGTCCGGTTGTACAGACCGCTCTGGCCACTCGCTAACCTCTGTCTCTTTCAGATGGTTGCCTTACGTTTACCCGCTCTCGGGTAGGGCAAATCCGTTTTGCCAAAATCATTCATTTTCCACTTTATTAATCACCAAAACGATGAAACGATATGCTCAGTTTCTACTGCTCACAAGCGGTTTGCTGGTAATTATTAGCAGCTCGGTACAGGCGCAGTTTTCCCTGATTGGTCAGCTACGTACTCGCACCGAACTGCGAAATGGCCTTGGCAACCTGGCTCCTAAAGATGCACCCGCTGCCTTCTTTACGTCGCAGCGCACCCGCCTGACCTTCGGCTACAAATGGGACCGGGTTCAGTTCCAAACGTCCATTCAGGATGTTCGTGTATGGGGGCAGGATGCCGCTACGATAAATAATGCCGATGGGAACAAGCTAATGGTTCACGAAGCCTGGGCCGACATCACGCTCGCCAACAGTGCCGACACGACCATCAAATTCAGAGCACTACAAAATCTTTCGCTCAAAATCGGGCGGCAGGAACTGGTCTACGATGATGTACGGCTATTGGGTAACCTCGACTGGCTCCAGCAGGCCCGCCGGTTCGATGCCGCTCTGCTTAAAGGGCAGCATCATGGGTGGGCACTCGATCTGGGCGTTGGCTTCAACCAGAATACCGATGCGTTTGGCGTAGTGGGCGATAACTATACGGCGGGAAATGCGCCTGCTTCGGCTCTTTCCAACAAAAACGTAACGCTGGCAATTCCGGCGGGTTTTCTGCCCATTACCGTCAAAGGCGGTGCACCGGTATTGTCCTCGCCACTGAGCACCAACGGTCAGAATCAACAGTTCAAGTCGTTTCAGATGGCGTACCTGACACGCAAGTTTGGCGCGACAAAATTCTCCGCTCTGTTTTTTAAAGACGATTTTCAGAAGTACCGGGGTGACTCACTTGGCAACGCTACGGCGGGCTACGTATATGGGAGACGTTACGATGTAGCGGGTACGAATTCGCGGAAGACGTACGGGGTCATGCTCGTGGGTCAGCTTGGCAATGCATCGGCCAAAGTGGGTAAGGTTCAGTGGCAGGCGTTTGCGTATGGGCAGGGGGGTAAGGATCGCGACGGACTGACGATAAAAAAGGCGTATCACTACGGCGGTAACGTCATGTTTCAGAAGGGATTGTTCAGTGCGGGGCCGGGTTACGAGGTGCTGTCGGGCAATGACGCAACCACCATTCGGGCGGGAGAAACCAGCCGGTTCGATCCGCTTTATGGCACGCCACACCGCCACTGGGGCTATATGGACTATTTCTACGTCGGAACGGGATCGCCCGCTGGTGGCCTGAAGGATGCCTTTCTGAAGTTCAAATATGCAAGCGCCCGCTTAGTCACTACGTTCGATATCCACTATTTCGCACTGGCAAACGCAACGTATAATAGAATGCCTGATGCCCCGGCCGGAGCCAGAATAGATGCCAAATTGGGCATGGAGTACGACTTCACGGCCACCTACGCGCTCAATAAATTTACCAGT
>JANPJE010000059.1:0-3767 GCA_031425355.1 Spirosoma sp.
CAGGATTTACAGTTTTATAGTCGGCAACTGGCCGAAGCGCACAAACGGTTTCAGACGGCGCAGTTCAACGTTTTTCAATACAACGACCGCCACAAAAACATTGTGCTGATGGCTACCACGATGGACAGGCAGCGCATGGAAACGGAGCTGACCATTTCGCAAACGGTTTACACGGAATTAGCGCAGCAGTTTGAACAAGCACGGCTGAAAGTACAGGCCCGAACGCCGATTTTCAAAGTGCTGGAACCACCCAAAGTACCTATCAAACGCGCATCGCCGAAGCGAATTCTGCTGATAATGCTCTTCGCCGGAGCGGGCTTCCTGCTGAGCGCAATATTCGTCGTGAGCCGAAAAGCCAATCTAACCGGGCAACTGAGGTCGATGATACATGCTGATTTAGAATAGCTTAACTGTACCAACTGAGTTGAAATTATAGCCTGATGCCTGTACATGAAACGACTATCCATCGGTTTTTTATTCGTGTTACTGGCTCTCGAATGGGTGGATGCATGTACGATTGCCGAAGCAGTAGCCGCAGCTTTGTCCGCATACACCTTTCTGACGTTCGTTCATCAATTTGGCGACCGAATTGATTTTTTGTCCTGCATCAGTTTCATCGCTGCCCTCGAAATTCTGCTGGTTCCGACTGTCACGTACTGGGTTTTTCCGGCATCCATGCCCGTCGAATCGGGTGACTATTTCAGCTATGCCCTACCCGCGTGGCTGGCCTTTTATGCGGGCATTCAGTACGTCAGCCGAAGTTCCTCGATACCCTCCCACTCGTTGTGTATTCAAGCTGCAAGGAATTACCTTCAGGATAAACAAAAAAGCTGTATTGTACTGTTAGTCATTGGATTATCGGGATTTTCGATAAAAATAATTGTACCCCATGCACCCGCGTTTATTGGCAGCCTGCCCGCCTATTGCCTGTTCATCAGCGTGTTCTACGCGTACTATTCCCGAAGTTTATACCGCGTATTAATTTTCGCCATTGCCGGGGCTATGTTGCTGCTCTATACCGTTCGGACGGGGATGTTTGGCGATCTGTTCTTGTGGTTGATGCTGGGGCTAATTTTTGCTGCGGCTGGCACACCGAAGCCGATTTCAGCCCAAACAAAAACGGTATTTTTCAGCCTCGGCTTAGCTTTCCTGCTCCTGATTCAGTCCGTAAAAGGCGAGTATCGGTACAATACATGGGGACACTGGCAGGGCGAACGCAGCGGCAATGCAAACCTGATGATTGACCTGCTTACCGACCGACTCGCTAACCCCGAAAAACTACTGAATACAGACCACTTTTTTCTCTCATTTGCCCGTTTTAATCAGGGTATTATGATTGGGAGTGCTATGGCGAATGTGCCCATGCACGAACCTTATGCCAATGGCGAGGTACTGCTTTCTTTTCTTTACCCATTCGTGCCCCGATTGCTTTGGCCGAATAAACCCCGAACCGGCGGCCACGAAAATATTCGCCGGTTTACGAGTCTGCCGCAATCCGAAAATACCAGCATCAATCTGTCGCCCATTGGCGAAGGCTACGTGAACTTCGGCTATGGCGGTATTCTGTTCGCCGGATTATATGGTTTGCTATTAGGCGGTATTTTTCAGTATGTCTTTTTTCTGTCGAACCGTATTCCGTCCGCAGTGCTTTGGTTACCAATGCTGTATATCGGCTGTCTAACAATGGAAACGGACTTGCTTTCAACGTGGGGCAGTCTGGTGAACAGCGGCCTCTTTGTTGTCGGCCTGTTCTGGTTTCTGAAACGTTTTCATATCCAATTGTAACGCACGGATGACCATCACGTACCTTGTTCGGAGTCCCGGTACCGGCCACAGCATCGAAGGACTATTTGATGGAATTGGCCGCGAAATTTCCCGGCAGGACGGCGTGACAACCAACCTAGTTCAGTTGCCCCACATCAGCGGAGGACTGTGGAGCGTCTGGAAAAATTTGCGGTTCGTGAGCCAACTAAAATCTGATGTTTTCCACATCACGGGCGATATTCACTATATCGCTCTGGCCCTGCCCGCAAGCCGCACCATCCTGACGATTCACGATTGCATTACGCTGAAAACCAACCAAAACCGCCCACTTCGCTACGCACTGTTCTGGTTGCTCTGGTATTATTTACCCATTCGGCGGGCGGCTATCGTAACGGCTGTTTCCGATAAGACCCGGCAGGAATTAGTGCGATACGTTGGTCATGCGGCCCAAAAAGTAGAGGTCGTTCCGAATGGTTATGACCCGGCGTTTGTGTTTCGTCCGAAAAATTTCTGCTGCGGCCATCCCGTCTTATTGCATATCGGCACGGCTCGCCACAAAAACCTGTCCCGGCTGATAGCTGCTATCGATGGCATCAACTGTACGCTCGTTATCGTTGGGGCGCTGAACAAAACACTCATACAAGACTTACAGCATAGGCGAATTGACTATCGGCAATACGAAAATTTAAGTCGGGCCGAAATCGTTCAGTGTTACGTCGACTGTGACATTGTCTGTTTTATATCGACTTATGAAGGCTTCGGAATGCCGATTATCGAAGCCAATGCGGTTGGGCGGGTCATTATCACGTCCGACTGCTTACCCATGCGCGAAGTAGCCGCCGGAGCCGCGCATCTGGTCGATCCAACAGACGTAGCGGCTATCCGACAGGGCCTTTTGCGGCTTATTCAGGACGATACGTATCGGCAGGATCTGATTGACGCTGGCCTACAAAACGCCCAGCGATACACGATGCCGACAGTAGCTTCCCGGTACGGTATTCTCTACGACCAGCTCGCGGTCGCTCAACCGTCAACCAGTACGGCCGTATGAAAATTCTCCTCTCGGCAGACCGATTTTATCCGGCACAAATGGGTGGTCCAAGCAACACCATTTACTGGCACGCAAAAGCTCTGACAAAGGCCGGGCATGACGTGACAGTAGTGGCTACGTCGCAGGATTTACCAGACGACGTTCCGCTGAACTGCTGGTTAACACGAGATTGCGGACGGGTTATTTATACGCAAAACAGGCATTTCTACCTCCCGATTACCCATATCTTTTACGGATGGAAGGTCATTCAAAAAGCCGATGTTGTGCATGTAAACAGCCTGTTCTATCCGGCTTCGTTCGTGTGGGTATGCATGAGCAGGATTGCGGGGAAACCGGTCATTTGGTCACCCCACGGCGAATTAAGCCCAGCGGCTTTGCGGTATCGACCACATCTTAAACGGCTGTTAATAAAAGCATTTCGGTTCATGAGTTCGGGGGTTTGGTTTCACGCTACCTGTCCGGAAGAAGCAAGCCAAATCCGGCAGCATTTCGGAGAACGTGCGTTAATCCGCGACATCGCGAACCGAATGGAATTACCAGACGTAGTGGTTCGCGTGGCGCAGCCTTATTTGCTGTTCATGGGGCGGTTGCATCCCATAAAAGCCCTTGACCGGCTGCTTATGGCACTTTCCATGTCAACGCTATTTCGGGAGAGCAGTTACTCGTTACTCATCGCCGGACCTGATTCATCCGAATCATACACAAAATCTCTGACCGATATGATACATACGCTGGGCCTTTCGGCAAACGTAACGTTTCTGGGAATGGTGCACGGAGAACGAAAAGAGCAGCTTTACGCCAACGCCCGGCTGCTGATTCTGCCCTCGCATTCCGAAAATTTTGGCAACGTGGTGATCGAATCACTGGCGCAGGGAACACCCGTTATTGCGTCGATGCATACGCCCTGGCAAGTGCTCGAAACGGAACAGGCCGGAC
The DNA here is from genome assembly GCA_031425355.1 of Spirosoma sp. Classification (GTDB taxonomy): domain Bacteria; phylum Bacteroidota; class Bacteroidia; order Cytophagales; family Spirosomataceae; genus Spirosoma. The sequence continues at coordinate 3,752 of JANPJE010000059.1, forward strand.
GATGGGTTTCCAACGA
>JANPJE010000060.1:0-16501 GCA_031425355.1 Spirosoma sp.
CTGCAAATTCGTACCCGCCCGAACCGCTACCGGCCCACCCGTTGCCATCAGTTTTTGCACCTCGGCCATGAACTGATCGGGCTTATCGGACAGCCGAACCGCCTGCCCAAATGAGACGGTCAGGGTTGTCAGTAAAAAAAAAGCAACAATGGCCGGGGTCTGAGTTTTTTCCCAGACAAACCCCTTATTACGTATATGACAAGGACTATTCATTCAATAGTTGTTGTAAAAAGCGTTTACATAACGGCTGGAACCCAGGTTGATTTTTGGAATACCAGCGATGTCCACTCCCGAATCGCCATTCCGTTTACGGGTACAAGGTTAACCTCAGTCGCTTTCCGTTCAATGTCGGCAGCATCGTGTTCATAGAAACCGCTGACAACCAAATACCCGCCTTCCATAAGTAAATCGGTGTACGTTGGAATTTCAGCCAGCAGTACGTTCCGGTTAATATTGGCGAGGATAATATTATATTGATGATCTGGTTTAATATCCGCAATCGTTCCCTGAAATACCGTGATTTGCGGGCAGTTGTTTAGTTCGGCATTTTCGCGGGCGTTTTCAACGGCCCATTCCTCAATATCGAACGCCAGCACGTTTTTTGCGCCCATTTTCGCGGCCAGAATCGCCAGAATACCCGTTCCGCTCCCCACGTCGAGCACCGTTTTCCCCGAAAAATCAAGCCCAAGTTGCTGTTCGAGCATCATGGCCGTCGTTTCGTGGTGACCCGTTCCAAACGACATCTTGGGGTTAACAATAATATCGTAATGAAACCGGGCATCCGACTGGTGGAAGGATGCCCGGACCCGGACTTGGTTCGCCACTTCTATCGGCTCATAATCGCGCTCCCACTCGGCATTCCAGTTCCGTTTTTCTAACGAATGGACTTCATAGGCTATTGCGGTCTGACCGGCGTATTTAGCAATCAATTCCTGCACAGCCTGCTCGTCAAAACCAGATTCAATGATATACGCGCTCAACCCTTCGTCGGTTTCAACGAATGACTCGAAACCGAGTTCGGCCAGTTCGGCGGTGAGGATGTCGGTATAATCGGGCGACAGGCGCAGTTGGAGTTCTGTATGATTCATACGTCAAAGTAACGAAAAAGGGTTCGGTTGTCAGGTTTACAGGCGATTACTGAACGATGTTCCCTTTTACTTCAATTACTTTCGCTTAATTTAATGCTGCTCTGTTATCTACGTAGCCATCCGGTTAACAAACACAATGGCATCGGTTTTTAATTTTTATTGAGTTCCTGCTATGAAAAACGCGTTCCTGATTATCGACGCTCAGTTTGATTTCTGCCATCCAGATGGTGCCTTGTTTGTGCCAGGGGCGGAGCTGGACATTGACCGTATTTCCCACCTCATCCGGCAACATAGCGACCAGATTGACCATATCGTCGTTACGCTCGACACGCATCACGTATTGGATATTGCTCATCCTCTTTTCTGGGCAGATGCCACCGGCAATCATCCCGCGCCCTTCACGCAGATAACAGGAGAGAATGTTGGCGAGGAACAATGGCTACCACGTTTTTCGCCAGAAAAAGCCCGTCAATATATTCATGACCTCGAAGCCGATGGGCAGTTTGCGCATTTCATCTGGCCGGAACATTGTTTGATCGGGTCACGCGGGGCGGCTTTGCACGATACGCTTTTCGATGCCCTGAAAGACTGGTCGCAGCAGCGAAACCGGGATTATGTAGCCGTACAGAAAGGGCTATACCCGTTATCAGAACATTTCGGTATTTTTCGGGCGCAGGTCCCCGACCCGGCGGTGCCCGAAACCCAGTTCAACTCGGCCCTGATTGCCGATCTAAACCGATTCGATGCCGTTTATTTGATGGGCGAAGCCAGGTCGCACTGTGTGGCGAATAGTCTGGCGCAGATTCTTGATTTCGCGCCGGAATTAGTTTCTAAGCTTGTCGTCATTACCGACTGCATGTCGGACGTAACGGGATTAGGCTACCTTGCCGACCATATTTATGCCGAAGCAAGGAGACAAAACGTTCGTTTTATGGAATCAGATGCGGTTTTTACGTAAAAACCCGTACCTTTTCGACGCTATGGAAAAGACGCTCTCCCTGTTCCCTCTCAACCTGATTGTTTATCCTGGCGAGGATTTGAATCTGCATATTTTTGAACCGCGCTATCGTCAGCTTATCAACCAATGTCTGGAAGAAGAGCAGACGTTTGGCATTCCGGCGTTCATCAACAATAAACTGCCCGGCTATGGCACCGAAATGCACGTAACAACGCTGCATAAACGCTACCCCGATGGCCGGATGGACATTAAATCGAAAGGGTTGGGCGTATTTCGGTTAGTCAATTTTGAAAACCCTTTGCCGGGCAGGCTCCACGCCGGTGGCGAAGTTGAACTGATCGAACCGGGTGCGGGTTTCAGTGCCCACGCGTCAGCGCTGGTCGAACGACTCGAACGACTTTATAATCTATTGCAGATCGAAACCGATTACGCCATAACAACCGAGAACCTTTCGTATCGGGTGGCGCACAAAGTGGGCATGTCCGTCGAGCAGGAATATGAGTTGCTAACCCTCGAAACCGAAGCCGAGCGCCAGCTTTTTCTGATTCAGCACCTCAATAACGTACTGCCGGTAGTGTCGGATATGGAACGTACCAAACAGCGCATCCGCATGAACGGCCACTTTAAAAACCTCGACCCGCTGAATTTTTAATAGTTGATTGGTTCATTAGTTAATTGGTTGACTGGTTGATATATCGATTTAACCAATTAACCAGTCAACCAATTAACTAATGAACCAATCAACCCTTTTCCTCAACCTTCCCCAGTTTCTTCGCGCGTTTGGGCAGTTGGTCGGCCAGTTCCTGTAGGTTTTTTATGGGTGGGCGGGGTTTTTCGGCTTCCCCGATGACAAAGCCGTAAGGTTTGAGCGCGTCGACCGAGTCGAAAATAACTTTAATGATGGCCGTCATCGGCAGGGCCAGCACCAGACCGGGCAAGCCCCAGATATTCTCCCAGATAATCAGCACGATAATGGCCGCCAACGGGTTAATACTGACCTTGGAACCGACAATGTAGGGCGTAATGAAATTGCCTTCCAGCGTTTGCACAAACAGAAAAAGACCGATAACCCCCAATGCTTTGATCGGATTGTCCTGCGTAACGAGGGTGTAAGCCGCCGGCAGCAACGACCCCATCGAGATACCGAAATATGGGATAAGGACCAGACACGCCCCGAAAAAGCCGAAGAACACGGCATAATCGACGCCCAGAATAAGCAGTCCGATGGTCATGAGCGCACCGATAATGAGAATGACCACCACCAACCCGGCGAGGTAATCTTTAACAACTTCGTAGATTCCGGTAAGCACTTCGTCAATTTTCGACCGACGAACATCGATAAAGACTTTATAGAAGAACGACCGAAAAAAATCGCGGTAAAGCAGGAAAAAGAAAACAAAAATCAGAATCAGAAACAGGTTTGTCAGGATATTGGTCGTGGCCAGCAACGTAGTGGTCACAATCGTGCCCCCTTCGGCCAGTGCCTGGTTCAGATACTTGCGGATTTCGGTCAACTGCCGCTGCTTATCAATGTTGAATCGCTCATCAGCGAAGGTTTGGAGGCTGTTTATGTATTCACTTCCCCGCTTAACAAACTTCGGTACGACTTCCGAAAAACTGCTGATTTGGATAGAAACACCCCAGAATAAACCCGTCAACACGCTCAATGCCAGCAGTAAACACAAGACAATAGCCAGTACTCTTGGCACTCCCCATTTTTCGAGTCGTTGCGCTAAAGGGAATAGTAAAACGGCAAACAGGATGGCAAAAACCAATGGAATCAATAGCCCCTGTAACGTATGGAGTCCATAGACAATGACAACCAGCGAAAGCAGAACGCAGACGAGTTTAGCATAGGGGGGCAGTTCGATTTCCCGCGAGCGAATATTCATGGTGCAAGTAAAGACAACTACGTATATTCGTTGTCATTTTCTTTCGTCTTTGATCGGTGCAGATACATAGCCAACTTACAACGTACAGCTTTGTTTGCTGTAAATATGACTCTTTGTTACCAGTTAATAAACTCACTTTCAGGCAAAAACAGCAATAGAAAATTATAGTTTAGCTGTTAAGTTTTTGTTAAGGATGTGTTTAGCATTGGTAACGTTGTGGATAAGCCGCGTAACTTCGGGCAGTTTACAGGTAACGTAAACCATACTCACCAAATTTGCTCTGTATGAGTGCTGCCAAAGCCGCTCAACCCTTACACCGCGTTTTAGTCGTTGACGATGACGCCGACATCCTGGAGATGCTCGAATACAATCTTGAAAAAGAAGGCTACGATGTACGCACCGCAACAGATGGCCGCAAAGCCCTCGAAGTGGCAAGAACGTACCTGCCCGAATTAGTTCTACTCGACATTATGATGCCGCATCTGGACGGGATTGAAGCCGGGCGGCAACTGCGCGACATTCCTGAACTGCGTCAGACGTACATTCTCTACCTGACAGCCCGCTCGGAAGAATACTCGGAAGTAGCGGCTTTCGACGTCGGTGCCGACGATTATATAACCAAGCCGATTAAGCCCCGCGCGCTGATGAGTCGTATTAACGCACTATTTCGTCGCGAAGCGCAAAAAGCCGATCCCGGCGAACAAATTGCGATTGCTGATCTACTTATCAACCGCAAAAACTACTCGGTGAGCCAGAACGATAAGTCTGTAATTTTACCGAAAAAAGAATTTGAACTGTTGTTTTTTCTGGCTCAGCACCCCAATAAAGTATGCAGCCGGGAAGAGTTGCTTCAGAAAATATGGGGCGCCGACATCTACGTACTCGAACGCACAGTGGACGTACACATCCGCAAGCTCCGCGAAAAAATCGGTGACGCCCATATCCGAACCCTGAAAGGTGTTGGGTATATGTTCACTGACGGTAATGATTGAGTTATAGAGTTATAAAGTTGCAAGGTTATAAAGTTGTAAAAATCGCTCAGCACTGGACAACTATACAACTCTTAAACTTTGCAACTATGTCCCTTAGTCCCCGCATTATTGCGCTTTTACTGGCCTGCCTGATTTCAGCCCTGACGCTAGCATTTCTGACGTTTGTGGAAGGCGTAACGAGCACCATGCTCTTTGTGGTGGGCCTTTCCTCGTTTGCCATTTCGTTTTTTCTGGTCTTGTACGCCATCGAGTTACTCGTGTTTCGCGAGGTGAACAAGATGTATAAGACCATTCACAAACTGAAAATCCGCGACTTTAATATTTCCCGAAAATCAATTATCAAGAATACGAACCCGTTCAAAAAGCTGAACGATGAGATTTTCGTGTATGTCGCCCGCAAGCAAAAGGAAATTGATGAACTGAAACGATTGGAATTGTTTCGGCGGGAGTTTCTGGCCGACGTATCGCATGAATTGAAAACACCCATTTTTGCGGCTCAGGGCTTTATTCATACGCTAATCGACGGAGCCGTTGACGATGAACGGGTTCGGGACAAGTTTCTGTCAAAAGCCGCAAAAAGCCTCGATGGTCTGGATGCGTTGGTGAAGGATTTGGTGGCCCTTTCGCAGTTGGAAACGGGGGAGGTAAAAATGAATTTCGAGCGGGTGGATTTGGCCCATGTTACGCACGAAATTTTTGAGCAATTAGAAAAAATAGCCAGTGCCAAACGGATAAAACTCCAGGTAAGAACAGCCAATCCCGGCCCGATTTGGGTGAAAGCCGATCCGCAGCGTATTATGCAGGTAATGACCAATTTAATTGAAAATGGCGTCAAATACGGCAACGAAAACGGTCATGTGCTGGTCAATCTGGAAGACGATAAAAAATTCATTATCGTATCCATCCGCGACGACGGCCCCGGCATTCCGCCCGAACATTTGAGCCGGATTTTTGAGCGTTTCTACCGGGTCGAAAAGAGCCGCTCCAAAGACCGGGGCGGAACGGGTCTGGGACTGGCCATTGTGAAGCATATTTTAAATGCGCACAAAGCCAAAATTTCGGTGATGAGCAAAGTAGAAAAGGGCACTACGTTCCGCTTCAAACTGGAGCGGATAGAACTGTAACACGCTGCCCTAAATCAGCCGTTTCAGCAGAAAACTCGCGATAATTATCTGTCCATTTCGTCGGACCAGAATCGACACTTCTTTGCCTTCGCCCTTCTGAAGATGTTTGTATATATCGCTGATGGTCAGGTCTTTTGCTGAGTTGTTATTAACGAATAGTATTTCATCTCCTTCTTTCAAACCGGCCATATCGGCGGGCGAGTCGTCGAGAACTTTGTCTACGTAGTAGTTACGGAAGCTTTCGCCTTTGGCACGTAATTCCATTCCGCTCATATCGTGTTCAAAACTCTCCCGCATGAGCCGCTTGATTGGCTTCATAACCACGTACCGTTCGGGATAATTGAACGTAACGTTGAATCGACGCAGCAGCTCACACCCTACGTTTCCCTGCCGTTCGGGCATATCCACCAATTTCACACCAAAGCCCAGGCTGTCGGGAAATGAAGCCAGAATATTATCCAATTCATAGCGGCCAAAGCGGATTTTCTGAATGCGCCCCATTACGCCGTTAATCACGCCATTCAGGCCCCGGCCTAATTGCGCCCGTATACTTTTCGTAGGCATGGGCATGGCGGCCGTGCTTCGCGAGCGGTCGAGCAGTAACGCATGGCCTGCACCTGTATCTAATACCACACGCAGGGGCAGACTTTTTTCGCCATCGAATACGGACAGGGCATCCGTGTAGGCTTTTGTATCCTGAATCGTAATTGGGTATCGGTCACCTTTGCGTTTCTTATACTTGTATCTCTCAGGCTTCATCAATGTAATCTCCCGACGCTGAAAATCAACATTGACTGTAAAATTGGCGAAGATTTCGTACCCAAAAATGCCATGAACGGGCGTACCCACGTATTCTGATAATTTCAGAATATCTTCGTCCAGAATGACCAGATTATGATGCGCTGCCCGTAATCCACCCATACTTAGGGTGTTGTCTATAGCAACGGACGCCATTAGCGTACCGCCCTCGCCCGCGCCGGTCAGTTTGATTTTACGAGTCAGCTTTAGTGGCTGCTTCTTAAATGCAGTGGGATCTGTAATGATGGTGTTACTAACACCGGTATCCAGAATAAAGCGCAACGTATCGGACTCGTTAACACGAACCGGTACGATAATAAGATTTGAATGGAGTTGAAACGGGATGCGTGTCCAGCTACGATTACCGGCAATAAAAAAGCCGTAACGATCTTTATCTGGTATTTGCTTGTGATCGTCTCCCCACGAAGCCAGACAGGTGCATAACAGCACGGTGATCAATACCAGCGTTTTCATACAGCCCTATATCTTGCATTGAAATTACGCATTTTTTTATCCGAATAACACAAATTACTTATACTTAGTTTATGGATCTCCTATATAAGTATTTATGCCTGTTCTCGTGAAGAGGAAATTTAGTCTCACATCATCAACTCCTTCGGCTGAAAAGCTCTAATTTCACCAAAAATTAGCGAACAGATGACCTATTCGTTTGATTTAATAAATTGATTCTGATCTCCTTATTAAGCTGTTATGCGTAAGAAAATTGTTGCCGGTAACTGGAAAATGAATAAGACAGCCGACGAAGCAACGGCTCTGCTGTCTGAAGTAATCAACATGGTGAAAGACGAAGTCACGGGTGATGTTGAGGTGGTATTGTGCCCACCCGCGCTGTACCTGACCACGGCCCGCCAGTACGTAACACCCGGCGGCAAGATTTCGTTAGGGGCGCAAAACTGCCACGAGAAAGCATCCGGTGCCTACACCGGCGAAATCTCAGCGCCCATGCTCCGGTCTATCGGGGTTAAGTACGTGATTTTGGGACATAGCGAACGGCGGCAGTACTTCGAGGAGACAAACGCTCAATTAGCTGATAAAGTAAACATCGTTCTCGAAAATGGCCTGACGCCTATATTTTGCTGCGGTGAATCCCGCGATCTGCGCGAAAATGGTGATTTCATCGGGTTTGTAAAGAATCAGATTACCGAAAGTCTATTCCACCTCTCCGCCGAAACGTTTGCCAAAGTAGTCATTGCGTACGAACCAATTTGGGCCATTGGTACAGGATTGACGGCTTCATCGGCGCAGGCACAGGACATGCATTTTGAATTACGGCATCATATCTCCGGTCAGTACGGCGACGCAGTAGCGCAGGATATCAGCATTTTATACGGCGGCAGTGCCAACGCCCAAAACGCAGCCGAGTTGTTCGCCCAACCCGACGTTGATGGCGGTCTTATCGGTGGAGCCTCGCTTAAGTCACGCGACTTCACGACGGTGGTGAAGGCGGCACAGTGAACAATATTGAATGACGATAGAATGAGTGATTGAGTGAATAGCTGACGCAAGTTTTATTCACTCAACCACTCATTCAGTCATTCACCATTAATTATGACCGCAGCCTACTACGTCCGGAAATTTAACATGCAGCCTCACCCGGAGGGCGGCTATTTTGCGGAAACGTACCGTTCTGCCGAAACGATTGCGCAATCGGCATTGCCAGATCGATTTGGGGGGGAGCGGTCGTTTGGCACGGCCATTTACTTCCTGCTCGAAAGCCGCCACACGTCCGCCCTGCACCGAATTCAATCCGACGAAATCTGGCATTTTTACGCGGGCGGACCGCTGGAGATCTTCGTCATTTATCCAGATAAGACCTTAACCATCATCCGATTAGGAAATAATCCTGAATGGGGCGAAGTTTTTCAAGCCGTTGTTCCAGCAGGTTGCTGGTTTGGATCCAAACCCGCTGAGGGAATCGACTTCTCGTTCGTGGGTTGCACCGTTGCGCCGGGTTTCGATTTTGCCGATTTCGAAATGGCCGACCGGACCTCGCTACTCAATGCGTTTCCAGAACACAAAGCCGTGATCGAGATGCTGACTACCTGAAGTTCACATTCCCAAACTTCGATACAACCCGAACTTTAGTGCCCGATCCATTGCCTACTTTACCAATATACTGCTTGGTCAGGCGGGGACCGCGATTAGCGTTGTTATCACTCGGCTGGCTCGTAAAGTGCATAGTCGAACCCGACGAATAATTGAAGTTGCCGTAACTGACGGTTACATCGAAATCGCAGTCGTTGCCGTTCTCCATCGGTAGCGCGACCGACGAATAATTGGCCCGAATATCGACGTTATCAGCAGATTTGGGTAATTGCTCAATCCGAAAACCACTCGAGAAGTCAAGCCGTATCTTCCCCGATTCACGCAGTGTTCCGATGGTAGCGCCTGAGTAGTTAATATCAGCGTCTAATTTACCAACGTTACCAATATTCATTTTACCAAATTTATTGGTCAGCATCAGTATGTTGGCCCGCGCCAGTTCGAGACTGCCATATGCCATATCGACTTTTCCCTGCCCGAAATTGCCGATGTCTGCTTTGCCATATGCTACGTCAATGTCGTTCTGATGGCTGGTGAGGTCATCAGCACTGAAATTTCCGTAGCGGCTGTAAATAGTCAGGGGAGCCTGAAACGCCGGAATGCTCGTGTTCCCAAACTTATTACGTACCGTCAGCGCGTTCTGTTTAGGCATCATCACTTCGTAATTAATCCGGACGAAGTTGCGCTCACCGCCGTCTTTCCACTTCCCCAGACTCCAGTTTGAGATGCTGTTCTGGCTAAAGTTCGTGCGAACGAGAATCTGGTTGCCCGTCCGTTTTTCCTCAATAGAAACGGCATCTAAAAAATCCTGCACCTTTTGGTCAGAGTCCGAGTTGGCGATGATCGTAATCTGGACCCGGATTTCGCTTTTGTCCCACAAGCCAATGGATACCTGACCGAACTGATTATCGACCACTAAATTATCGTTGCTGCTCACGTCGAATAGTTTGATAATCGTTTTCCTTTTCTCGATGGCCCCGATTCCGAAGCCAATCGGATCATCGGCCCAAGTGAGCATTGGGCTTAGGGACAGCAGAACACTATACAGCAGTCGTTTCATGAGTTTGTTGTTTAATGCGCTGAATCACACGCAACTGTTCATTAAGCAGGTTAATCTGAAGTTGCAGATTCTGGATCATGGCCTGAATAAGCACTTCCTGGTTTGGATTCTGGGGTAAATCGGCTTTTAATGACTGATATGATCTTTCGAGACGATCCAGATCGGTGGCAAACTCCTGATACAAAGCCGGATTGCCTTCGGTCATCTGCTTCAATTCAATCCGTTTATCGTCAATCAACTGTGTATACTGGACCACCGCTTTAGCATAGGTCGGGCTGGCCGCAACCACTTCGGGCTGGTGCGTAACGCCGTATTGCTGGTTCATGTACATAAACGCCCCCGCCAGCAAGAGCACAGCAATGGAAGCCGCCACCCGCCAGTCGAGATTGGGCCAGCCAATTTGCCGCCCACTCAACCGGGACCATCCCGGATTGGCTGGATTTTTATAAACCTGCCGAAAGGGCGTTTCCCTGTCAGACTGTTGCTTATCGAGTCCGGTTTCTATCTTATTCCATAGGTTTCCGGGTGGTTCTTTGTCGTCAAAAACTTCGCGGTTGTCGCGCACGAAGCGTTCAAGATTATCCTTTTTCATAGTTAGTAACGACGAATCATCTAATCCATCGATTGTATTTGTTATTGGTGTTCCGTCCTTCGACCAACTGTTCAGGTTGGTTTACAATAATTCAAGTAATCTTTTTTTACCCCGCAAATATTGTGTTCGCGATGTAGTCTCACTGATGTTCAATACGTTGCCAATCTCTTCATGATCATAGCCTTCAAATAAATACAGCGATAACACCACCCGGTAGCCTTCTGGTAGCTGCTGCATGGCCCGCCGAACCCGCTCCACCTCTAACTGAGTGCCGTCTTCATCGTACGGTTCCGGGTCGGCAAAATCGGGACCATCATCTTCGCCGAAACGGTGCGACTCGATGTCCACGAACTCTAACCGCCGACTTCGCAGGTGATTGATCGAGCGATTCACCACAATTTGTTTCAGCCACGCCCCAAACGTACTCTGTCCCCGAAACGACCCGATATGGCTGAAGGCGTCCATGAAAGCCTCCTGCAACACATCTTCAGCCTCGGCCTCATGGTTGAGAATCCGCAGACAGACGTTGTACATCGCCTTCACGTACTGCTGATACAGGTCATACTGCGCTCGTCGCTCACCCTGTTGGCAGCGTTTGACCAGTTCGGCATGACGGTCTGGGTAAGGCGGTCCGCCCGGTGCGCCGTCGCGATTTCGGTTCGATTCCAACAGGTTCAGCGTCTCGGGTGGTTTTGGGTGGTTATCAGGAGAAAGATGCAGGAAAAATGAGAATGTTGCACAATAATTCAGAAAAAGTGAGCGTTTCGTTTCTCATCTCCGATTATGCACTGTTTCCATTGTTTTGTACGATAAAGCACGGGAAGAATCGAAAGTAATTATTGAGGTTTGTCGAAATACAGACCAACGAAATGACCTTCGGAAAATCATCTACCTTATCGAAGTCAATGACTATGGGATTCTGGATGGCTTCGTTTTCAATCACAAAACCCGCGAGTGGTTTCGCTACTGCAAAGGCGACGGAGGTGCGGATAGAGCTTTGTCGCTTTCGGACCTGATGGGCGTAGTAATGGGCGGGTTTGTTTAGCGTTTATGAGAACAAATCCGCTACGGTAAATTGAAAATCCGAAATGACGGGTGTGGCTGAAATGACGTCGTTGTTCATATATCCAGTTAACTCATCGGGTGAAGTGTAGACATAAACTTTCCGGCTCTCCGGAATAACGTACCAAACCAGTTCTACACCCGCGTCAAAGTAATCCTGAATCTTATTTAGAATGTCCTGATAGGCTTCAGCACCAGACATAATTTCGATGACAAAGCGAGATTTTGCGCTAACTCCTCGCTCTCTTTTTTGACGTTGCTCCAGCGTGAAATAGGCTAAATCTGGTCTGCGGATGCGCGTTTCATCTATGTAAAAATCTACTCCGGAAACCACAGCATCCCCTCGCTGATGCGTATTTGTCTGAATGAACAGATTCACTAAAGCCTTACTAATCATCTGCTCAGCCTGGCTTTTGGCCTTCTTTTCGATAATCTCCCCCTGAACAAACTCATAGCGGCCTTCCGGTGCATACTGCCGTTGCCACTCCTCAAACTCCACAACGGTTTTTAGCTGAGTGGGTATTGATAAGGCCGATGCTGGTTTTGCAGTCATAGCATTGTGGGTGCTGGTTACTGCTCAAAGATACCCCTTTTTGACGCGCTCCCGACCAAATTTTTTCGTACTTTTACTTGTTATAGAAGGAAGAGAAACGAGCCGAATGGTTGATTATATTTCTGGATTAAATGACCCCCAGCGCGAGGCCGTTATGCACGGCAGCGGCCCGCTGATGATTATAGCCGGTGCCGGTTCGGGAAAAACCCGCGTCCTGACGTACCGCATTGCCCACCTGATTGAAACCGGTGTTGACCCGTTCCGCATTCTGTCGCTGACGTTTACCAACAAGGCCGCCGGAGAGATGCGCAACCGGATCGAAAAGGTGGTCGGCACCGAAGCCCGCAATATCTGGATGGGTACGTTTCACTCCGTATTTGCCAAGATTCTGCGCATCGAAGCCAAAGCCATTGGCTATACCAGCAACTTTTCCATCTACGACACCGACGACTCGAAGTCACTGCTGCGGAGCATCATTAAAGAGATGGCGCTGGACGATAAAGTCTACCGCGTCAACAGCGTTTTCGGGCGCATTTCGGGAGCCAAAAACCGGCTCATCGGTCCGGAAGATTACTTGAACAATGCCGTTATTCTGGCGGATGACGAATCGGCACGGATGCCGCACATCGGTCGGATCTACAAGCAGTACGCCCTGCGTTGCTTTGCGGCAAACGCCATGGATTTCGACGATTTGCTCTTCAACACAAACGTCCTTTTCCGTGACCATCTCGACATTCTGAACAAGTACCAGCACAAGTTTCAGCACGTAATGGTCGATGAGTTTCAGGATACCAACGTATCGCAGTATCTCATTACGCGCAAGCTGGCGGCTGTTCACCAGAACATCTGTATTGTAGGCGACGATGCCCAGAGCATTTACGCATTCCGGGGAGCCAACATCGAAAACATTCTGAATTTCCAGCGCGATTATGGAAAGGAAAATGTCAAAATCGTGAAATTAGAGCAGAATTATCGCTCGACCAATACGATTGTGCAGGCGGCCAACTCGATTATTGCCCGTAACAAAAATCAGTTGGAGAAACGGGTCTTTACCGCCAACGAAGACGGTCCGCTGATTGAGGTCATCAAGGCATCGTCGGACAATGAAGAAGGTAAGTTGGTGGCTTCGTCTATTTTTGAAGCCAAGATGAATGAGTCGCTGGTCAACAACGACTTCGCCATTCTGTATCGCACCAATGCCCAGTCGCGGGCGTTTGAAGAAGCGCTGCGGAAAGTGAGCCTCAAGTACCGCATTATCGGTGGCCTGTCGTTCTATCAGCGCAAAGAAATCAAAGACCTGATCGCTTATTTACGCTTCACGGTCAATCAGCAGGACGAAGAAGCTTTCAAGCGCATTATCAATTTGCCCAAACGCGGCATCGGCGACACGACCGTCGCTAAAATCAGCGTCATTGCGGCCGAGAAACAGGATTCTATCTGGGAAATCGTGGCCGACATTGGTCAGCACGTAGCGGGCCGTTCGTCCATCGCCATCGAAGGATTTGCTGTTTTGATTAAGAGTTACAAACTTCTGCTGGACCAGAAAGATGCGTTTGAAGTGGCTTCCCACATCGCCAAATCGTCAGGGTTGCTTAAAGAGCTTTATGACGATAAAACCGTAGAAGGGCTGGCTCGCTATGAAAACGTACAGGAATTGCTGAACGCCATCAAAGAGTATGTCGATAACCCCGACAATGAAGACAAAAGCCTGAGTTCGTTCCTGCAATCCGTCTCGCTGCTAACCACCGCCGACGAAAAAGAAGACGATGGCGATAATGACCGCATAACGCTGATGACGATCCACGCTGCCAAAGGGCTGGAGTTTAAGAACGTACACATTGTCGGGCTGGAAGAAGATTTATTTCCCAGCCAGATGATGCTCGAAAGCCGCAACGATCTGGAAGAAGAACGACGCCTGTTTTACGTAGCAATTACCCGAGCCGAAAAACGCCTGACGGTGTCGTATGCCGAAACCCGTTATCATTATGGACGACTGAAAATGTGCGAACCCAGCCGATTTCTAATGGAAATCGACCAGCAATATATGAGGCTGTCGAAACAGCGGTCGGCACCGAGCCGGATGGATTTCGACCGGCCCGAACGCGATAAAAGCGAAAGCACCTCAACCGGTTCAATGGCTTTTGTGCGGTCGCTGGCGCAGAAAACGGCTCGTTCGCAGGCGCCCCAGCCCATTATTTCGCACACGCCGTCATCTGACTTTGCCCCGACCAGCACGGCCGAACTCGCTGCCGGTCAGCGCGTTGAGCACGCCAAGTTTGGTTTTGGCACTGTAAAGGCGGTGGACGTGAACGGTACTGAACGGAAAGCCACGATTGCGTTTGAGAGGGCGGGTGAAAAGGTGTTGCTACTGAGTTTCGCAAAGTTGCGGGTAGTGGCGTGAAGTGGTTAGGATTTAATTTCCAGGCTTAAACTATTCATTTGGTCTATGAGAACACTACAATATCGCTTAATTCTAATGCCCGAACCCGAAGGTGGCTATACGGTTAAAGTACCGGCTATTCGGGGATGTATTACGTATGGAGAAACAATTGAAGAAGCTATTGCTATGGCGAAGGACGCTATTGAAGGCTGTTTGGAAGTACTGAAGGAAGAAGGTCAACCCATTCCGCCCGATGACAGTCAGACACTGGAATATTCACTCAACTTAACGACCGAACTGGCATGAATTTATCGCCAAAACGGTTGATCAAAATTTTAGAGGAAAACGGCTTTTATCTCAAACGGATGGGCAAAGGCAGTCATCATATTTATTACAATCCTGATTCAAAAATCACGGTTCCGGTGCCCGTTCATAGTAAAGATATGAAAAAGGGCACCTTTATAGGAATCTTAAAAGACGCTGGGATTGATACGTCCAATTTGAATTAAGCGTTCGTTTAACTCAATCTACCTCATACAAAACCGCTCCCTCCGGTCGTTCCTTCTGAAAGTATCCCACTATCCTTTGCGTAACTGTATGAATGCCAATGGTGCCATAGCCGCCAGCCTGTTGCTTTTTGCCGCGCTTGCTGCAACCGCCCAATCGACCGAGTCCACGCGGGGTCGTGACTCCACGAAGGTCGAAAATCTTGGCAATCAGGTTAATTCGGAGTATAACGAGATTAATCCGATGATTTCTCCCGACGGCAAAACCCTTTATTTTGCCCGAATCAGCCACCCTAACAATACGAACGGAATCAAAGGCAGTCAGGACATCTGGTACTCCGACCTCGACACGCCCAGCGGTAAATGGGGACCCGCCCGGCGAATGGGTTTCCCGCTCAATAAAGACGAATACAACTGCGCGTATAGCATCACCCCCGATGGCAATACGATGCTCATTAAAGGCCAATACACCAACGGAAATTACGAAACGCGCGGATTTTCGCTGAGTAAAAAGACCGCCAGCGGGTGGTCGCCCCCACAAAAAATAGACATTCCCGGTTATGTCAACTTGAGCAAGGGCCAATTCGATTGTGGTTTTTTATCGGCAGATGGAAAAGTGTTGCTGATGGCATTCAGCGAAAAGAAGAATAGTAAAGAAGATGACATTTACGTCAGTTTTCGGCAGAAAGATGGGTCGTGGACAAAGCCAATGGACCTCGGCCCCGAAGTGAACACCAAATTCACGGAAACAACCCCGTTTCTGGCACCGGATGGCGCTACGTTGTACTTTTCGAGTAGTCGGGATGGTGGCTTAGGCAGCAACGATATTTACGTTTGCAAGCGCGTCGATAAAACCTGGAAACACTGGAGCAAGCCGGTCAACCTCGGCCCGAATGTGAATACGGACGGCTACGATGCGTATTACACACTGGGTGCTTCGGGCGATTATGCGTACCTGACGACATTCAAGAATACGCTTGGCAAGGGCGATATCGTGCGCGTTAAACTGACCGACGACCGCACCAATCAACCCGGTAAAGTGGGCGGAAGTGATGATGTGGCGGCTAAGGCCGACGTAACACGTCCCGACCCGGTTGCGCTGATCAGTGGCAAGGTAATCGACCAGGTCACGGGGAAGCCCATCGAGGCCCGAATTATCTACCAGACCCTGCCCGACGGAGCCGAAGCGGGCGAAGCAACCTCCGACCCCATCACGGGCGAGTATAAAATTGTGCTTCCCTATGGTCAGAAATATACGATGCGGGCCATAGCTAAAGATTTTATTGCCGAAGGTGACAACATCGACCTGACCCAACCCAAGGCGTTTCAGCAGATTACGGGCAAAGAACTGAAGCTGGTTCCGATTGAAGTTGGCCGAACAGTACGTCTGAATAACATCTTTTTCGATACAGGAAAATCCGAACTCCGGCCT
>JANPJE010000061.1:0-7693 GCA_031425355.1 Spirosoma sp.
GCGACCGACCGCTTCACAGTGCAGAAATGAACCTAAAAAAAATAAGCAGTAAAGTATGTCCACTACGCATACGGTAGTAAGAAATGATCAGCCTGATTCATGGCTACAGCGCATCTCGTCCGGACTGGTGGCGTTGCCGATCGCCTGCTTCGTTCTGTTCGTGTTTACCTACGCCGTCAACGTTCCCTGGCTCGACGATATTGACGCATTTCTGGGATTTATTTTGGCCTATACCGATGCAACAACGCTCGCCGGAAAAGTAGACAGCATCCTCATTCCTAATAACGAACATCGGATTGTAGCGGCCAAACTGATTACACTGGCGATGTATTACCTGACCGGCGAAGTCAATTTCCGGTGGCTCATCCTGATTGCGCTGATGTTCATATTGGGCATACTCGCGCTGTTTGTCCGCGTGTTTAACTCCATACGGTTGCCCTTACTGGCATTCATCCCGGTGTCATTTTTTCTACTACAGCCGCAGTATCATCTAACCAGCCTCTGGTCTATACCGGGTCTGCAACATCCGGTCGTGGTTTTCCTGACGCTAACCGCCATGTATCTGCTCACCCGAACCGGACGCGGGCAATTCGCCGGTGCTCTTGGGTTACAGGTGCTGGCTACGCTCTCAATGAGTAATGGCCTGATGGGTTGGGTAGCCGGGGCTGTTATCCTGTTGCTGAGCCGGAACTGGTCCCGGCTTGGGGGCTGGCTGGCAGGCGGTGCAGTAACGATCTGGGTCTATTTCCACAACTTCCAGAGTGGCGGACGTACCAGCGAAAGTTTAGCCTATTCGCTGTCGCATCCCCTACAGGCAATCGCTGCTTTTTTCTCGTTCACCGGGTCAATTCTCGACTGGCTGCCAATGCTGAAAACCAACAGTCGGTATGCCCTGCCTACCCTGGCAGGTCTGGTCTTTACGGTCGTGGTTCTCATGCTGGTGTATCGAATGAATCGGTCAGTATGGGTCAATCGACGGTCTGAGGTGGGTACCCCGCTCGAAAGACGACGATTATTTTTCAATGGCTGCTATATTTTCCTGTTCGGCAATGCAGCCATCATCGCCTTGCTCCGGCTTCGCTATGGCTTCGATGTAATGGTGGTGAGCAACTATACGATTTACTCGGCGGTGCTGGCTGCGGTGGTCTACCTGAACGTTTTGAGCGAGTACCCGGATCGGCAGCATCAGCAACGGTATTTTCGGATAGGGCTTCTGGTTAGCCTCTCGATCTGGCTGTTTGGCTACGGGTTCTACTGGCCAAAAGTGGCCCATCGGAAGCAAATGCTGTTAACGAGCGCCGTGAATCAGAAGCACAACGGCATTGGTCTTGGCCCGACCTGGGGAACTCCTTTTGCCGACATGGCCCATTCGGTCATGGATGAATCGGTTAGCCGGGGTATTTACCACTACCCGGTTGGCGAAATCACACCGATTGAGTCGTTCCTTGCCCCGCAGTCCGGACGTGCCGAAACGGACTCCTGCCTGACTATGCAGGTTTCTGGCGGAGGGTATAGTTATCAGGTCCGAACGGAGGCCAATGCATTTCCGGCTACGGCACCTCAGGCAACCGTTCTGATCCAGTCCACCCGAAATACAGTTTTGTTTGCATCCGAAGTGCCCTTCAGGTTCGCTAATTTCTGGTTTAATCAGTCCGTTACGTCTATTGAAGCAGAAGTTATTACCATTGCGCTGGCACCGGGGCAGTATAAAGTGGGCGTTCTGGTACCGATGGAGCCAAAGAATCCCGTTAAATTTAGCTGCCGTACACTGACTATTCCCTAAGAAAAGCGGGCCGTATACGAGCCGCAATAGTGAAAAGGTTTACTTTTGCAAGTCGGTCAATGACCCAATTGATACTGTTTTGTCGAATCCACAGATTTCTATTATAGCCCCGCTTTATAACGAAACCGAGTCCTTTCCTCGTTTGGTTGCCCGGCTGAACGCCGTGATGGAAGCATCGCCGTTAACCATTGAAGTGGTCCTGATCGACGACGGAAGCCGCGATAATACGGCGGTTTTAATGCAGCAAATTGCCCTGACCGACAGCCGTTATCAATGCGTGTTTCTGTCGCGAAATTATGGGCATCAGATTGCCCTCACGGCCGGTATTGCCTCGGCCTGCGGTACCGAAGCGTTATTTATCATCGACGGCGATTTGCAGGACCCGCCCGAGTTACTCACCGAGTTTTACCAGAAACATCAGGAAGGCTACGACGTAGTGTATGCAGTGCGGAAAAAGCGCAAAGAAAGCTGGTTCAAACGAATGGCATATTCGGCCTTTTACCGGCTGATGCGCTCGATTTCCTACGTCGATTTGCCGCTGGATAGTGGCGATTTTTCGCTCATTAGCCGCCGGGTAGCCGATGTGCTGATTCAGATGCCCGAGGAAAGCCGGTTTATCCGGGGAATGCGGAGCTGGATTGGCTTCCGGCAAATCGGTGTCGAATACGAACGCGACGCCCGCTTATATGGCGAGTCGAAATATTCGTTCGGTATGTTGCAGCGACTGGCGTACAATGGTATTTTCAATTTCAGCGAGTATCCGGTCAAGATTATTACCCGGATGGGCATGTTCACGATTGGCATAGCCGTACTTTACCTTATACAAACGCTGATCAAACGATTTGTCTATCATGATGTGCCTCAGGGCTTTACGGCCCTGTTGTTCGTTATTATTCTGTTCAGTGGCGTACAGTTGATTGCTCTTGGACTAATTGGCGAATATGTGCTGCGCATCTTTTTTCAGGCCAAAGGTCGCCCGCTCTACGTGGTCCGGGAGGTGATCCGGCAGCAACAGCGGCAACCGTTGTCGGGTAGCACCAACCCACCATCGCCAAGTGCATCCCACCCTCTAACGAACCAATAGGCCTTGTTACCCACCCCAATGGCATCCGATAAAACGCCGGCCGCATATCCTGACCGTATCAATATCGTCATTCCTTTATTCAATGACTGGCAGGCATTGGGTCTTTTGCTGGAGCGCATTCGGGCCGTTAACGAACCGGCCCTGACCAGTCGGCTATCGTTCCTGATTGTGGACGATTGCTCGGTAACCAACCACGAAAATTTACCGTCGGTCGGGAGTTCGTTATCTGTTTTGCGCCTGTTTCGGAACGTCGGACACCAGAAAGCCATCGCCCTCGGCCTGTCGTATCTGGCGTCGCTGCCCGAACAGCATCCAACGATTGTGATGGATTCGGACGGAGAAGACCGGCCCGAAGATCTCGTTCAGTTATTGCAAACGGGGGCCGAAAATCCTGGATGCGTTGTGTTTGCCCACCGCGCCAAACGGCATGAAAGCCTGGTATTTCGGCTGTTCTACGAAGTCTATAAAACGGTTTTTCACCTGTTAACGGGCAAGGTGATTACGTTTGGTAATTTCAGCCTGATTCCGGCGAAACAACTGCGTAAGCTGGCCCATGTTTCCGAAATATGGAACAACTACCCCGGCGGGGTAATTCGGTCGCGGCTGCCCTACACGGCGGTACCGTTGGAGCGCGGGCGTCGGCTGGCGGGCGAGTCTAAAATGAACTTTGTTTCGCTGGTGCTGCATGGTCTGAGTGCAGTGTCGGTGCTGATGGACACCACCGCCGTGCGGCTGGCACTGTTCTGTGTCATGATGGTCGTAGCGTCCGTATTCGGCATTGGCGTGGTGGTAGCCCTGCGTCTTTTCACGGATACAGCCGTGCCGGGCTGGGCCAGTTATTTGGTGTTTTCATTCCTGATCGTCATTTTGCAGGCCTTCCTGATCTCCTTGCTGCTGGTATTTATGGTGTTGTCGTATCGAACGCAACCCCAGTTTATTCCCGCGCGGCAGTTTCAGGATTTTGTCGAAGAGGTCGAGAAAGTTTATTAAGATTAGTGGTAGGAAGTAAGTGGTAAGAAACAAGAGGCTGACGTGTATGGGTTACTCCTGTCAGTCCATTTACTTAACCACTTGGCACTTACCACTTACTACTTGCCAATGCTATTCAACTCACTACAATTTTTACTGTTCTTTATCGTCATTACGCTCAGCTACTTCAGCCTGAAGTGGCAGGGGCGGTGGAGGTTGCTGCTGATCGCCAGTTGCTACTTCTACATGGTGTTTCAGCCAGCCTATATTCTTATTCTTTTCCTGACCATTGTTATTGATTACATCGCCGGACTCTGGATTGAAAGAACGAGCGGAAAATCCCGGCGATGGCTGCTTATTCTGTCGCTGATTTCTAATCTCGGCATTCTGGCATTTTTTAAATACCTCGGTTTTTTTACCGAAAATATGGCAGGTCTGTTCAATCTGTTGGACATGCCTCACCTGGCCGATTCGGTTACTGAACTGGTAAACCGGGTATTTGTCAAGGTGTTGCATGTGTTCGGGCAGAGTGGCATCTCGTCCTATAAAGACAACATGAGCATTTTGCCTATCGGCCTGTCATTTCACACGTTTCAGGCCATGAGTTACACTATTGAAGTGTATCGCGGCAATCAGAAAGCCGAGAAGCATTTCGGCATTTATGCGCTTTACGTTATGTTTTATCCACAGTTGGTGGCCGGTCCCATCGAGCGGCCACAAAATGTACTCTGGCAATTTCATAAAACGTTTGCCTATGATGTCGAAAACGTAAAGGCCGGACTGATGCAGATGGCCTTCGGGCTGTTCAAGAAACTCGTTATTGCCGACCGGCTGTCGATGCTCGTTGACCACGCTTACGGTGATCCATCGAAGCACAACGGCCTGACTCTGCTGGCAGCCACGTTTTTCTATACGTTCCAGATTTACTGCGATTTTTCGGGCTATTCCGACGTAGCGATTGGGGCCGCGCGGGTTATGGGTTTCAATCTCATGGAAAACTTCCGGACGCCCTACATTGCCCAGTCCATTTCCGAATTCTGGCGACGCTGGCACATCTCCCTCTCAACCTGGTTCCGCGATTACCTGTATATTCCGCTCGGCGGCAATCGCAAAGGCGAGATTCGGCAGTACGTCAACATGATGATTGTGTTTCTGGCAAGCGGTCTGTGGCACGGCCCAAACTGGACATATGTAATTTGGGGCGGACTAAACGGCCTGTATCAAATTCTGGCCGTTCTTCGCGATAAGGCAATGGCGCGGATGGGCTTTTCAAGCGCGCCAGCGAGTCTGGTAACGTCGCCGGTTCACGATGGAGAAAGCCGCAAATCGCCCGTACGTGCGGTCCTGAACACGCTCATTACGTTCGTGCTCATTATGCTGACATGGGTCTTCTTTCGCGCCCGCAGTCTCGGCGATGCGTTCCTGATTCTGAAGCGAATTGCCACCCTCTCGGTCACCGACCACATCAGCAGCCCCATGAATCCGGCAGAAATGTGGTTTGGCGTATTCCTGATTGTCTTCCTGCTGCTGAAGGAGTATTTCTTCCTGACTATCCCGACGCGCAACACGACCCGCTTTGCTGTGCTCTTCGGCCTGATTACATTCGTGACCTATCTGTTCGGCGTCTTCTCATCCAATCAGTTTATTTATTTTCAGTTCTGATTTAGTATATTTGATCTAATCAAGAACGGCGTAGCTATGGAACCAATGACGCTTTCAATCAGTCAGATTATGACCCAGGAGGAGTTTTATTTCTTCTGCCGGGAAAATCCTGACCATAAATTCGAGCGTGATACCGACGGACGTATTATAGTTATGCCCAATACTGGAGGAAAGACAGGACGTAAAAACTCCGAGTTAACAACTGACGTAACTATCTGGAATCGTCAAACTAAGCTGGGTGAAGTTTTCGACTCATCAACTGCCTTTAATCTGCCTGATGGCAGCACCCGCTCACCGGACGTTGCCTGGATCAGCCGTGAGCGATGGGAAGCACTCAATGAACGGGAAAAAGAGCAATTTCCGCCTGTTTGTCCCGATTTCGTTATTGAACTTCTTTCCGCTACAGACTCACTGAAAACGGCTAAAAAGAAGATGGAAGAGGTCTGGATTGCTAACGGTTGCCGTTTAGCCTGGCTTATTGATCCGAAAACTCAAATGACACATATTTTCCGCGCCAATGGCGAAATTCAGATAACTGGCTTCGACAAGCCGCTGTTAGGTGAGAACGTTTTGGTGGGATTCGAGTTGAAACTATAGGCCTCTAATACTCCCGTTTACTGCTTAATTATCTGGAACAGTAATTTGCAATTCGCGAATTGCCAATTATTGTTTCCCCTCACCAAACTCCATCGCAACGCCATTCATGCAGTAGCGCAGGCCAGTAGGTGCCGGACCGTCGTTGAATACGTGTCCCAAATGAGCATCGCATACCGAGCAACGAACCTCCGTTCGATTGCCGTCGGGTTCATTATAGATCGCATTTGGCACAATGGGTGCGTAGAAACTGGGCCAGCCCGTACGTGAATCAAATTTGGTTTCGGAGGAGAAAAGCGGATTATGGCAACTCACGCAGGCATACGTACCGCGCCGGTGTTCGTGCGTCAACTCGCTGCTGTTAGCCCACTCGGTGCCACTCTCCCGCGTGATGTTATACTGAGACCGCGTCAGGATTTCTCCCCATTCGGCATCGGTTCTCTCTACCCGACGGCCATCGGGCGAGGTGGTTCCAGCCGGACGTTTATGGGGTGGACGGGGCGGGGCAAAGTACATTCCGTAGAGCCAAAGGCCACCGGCCAGCACCAGAGCGATGAGCAGAAAAACATAGGTTTGCTTCATGGACTGGAAACAAATTACCACTCATGAGTGGTTCATCGACCAATCGCTACTTTTCGCAGAATCGAGTCGATCACCTGCAAGGTCGTTACGCCGTCCGCTTCGGCTTCGTAGTTGAGCATGATGCGGTGATTGAACACGTCCGGGGCTACTTCCTTAATGTCTTCAGGTAGCACATAATCGCGTCGGTCGAGGTAGGCGAGGGCTTTGGCCGCCAGATTGAGGTTAATGCTGGCGCGGGGCGACACACCAAACTGAATATAACGGGCCTCATCGCGGAGGTTGTATTCCATCGGTCGGCGGGTGGCAAACACCAGCTCAATGATGTAGCGTTCAAGGGTTTCCGAAATGGTAATGCCGTTGATTTCGTCACGGATGGCTACTAAATCTTCCTTTCCCAGAACGGGCTGCACTTCGTAATCAAAATTCATATTCGACATCCGGCGCATGACTTCCAGTTCGTCATCTTTGCTGAGATAATCGACAAAAACTTTCATCATAAACCGATCTACCTGCGCTTCGGGCAGCGGATACGTACCTTCGTGCTCCACCGGATTTTGGGTAGCCAGCACCAGGAAAGGCCGGTCGAGTACAAACGTTTCTTCGCCGATGGTTACCTGCTTTTCCTGCATGGCTTCGAGCAGAGCCGCCTGCACTTTGGCGGGTGAGCGGTTCACTTCATCGGCCAGAATGAGGTTGGCAAAAATCGGCCCCTGCTTCACCTCGAACTCGGCAGTTTTCTGATTGAAAATCATCGTGCCAATCAAATCGGCGGGCAGCAGATCGGGTGTAAACTGAATGCGCTGAAAATCGAGTTCAAGTACCTTCGCCAAGGTGTTCACGGTCAGCGTTTTAGCCAGACCTGGCACACCTTCGAGCAAAATATGTCCGCCCGTAAACAGCCCGATCAGCAGTCGGTTGAGCAATCGGTCCTGCCCAACCACAACCTGGCTCATCTCGCTGAACACCTCGCGAATTTTTGTATGATATGTAAATGAGGTTGCCTGCATTGACTGAGGTTT
>JANPJE010000062.1:0-17744 GCA_031425355.1 Spirosoma sp.
TTTTAACGTCCGGTTGATGGCGCAGTACGAGTTTAAGTTTACCGGAACCCGCATTTCCGGTCAGTATGTCAGTTGTCAAACCCAACGGATACGGTCCCGGAGCGGGGTTGGTATCCTTATCGGTCACTGTCACCGTTAGCAGATTGGCAGGCGTTGGTGTATAAACGAGCAGGTGCTCGTTCGCTTCACCCTTCACCTCTGCCGATACGTCGAGCGCAGGCGTTTTTGTCTTGTCAAGCAGCGTTATCACACCCGCATACATGGTGTTAGCCTTGAGATTCAGCGTCGCCTTGCTGAAGTCGGCGGTTGTGTTGAGGTTGTCGATTGTGGCTGTCACTACGTCCGATGGCAGCGTTTTGTTGGTTAGCGTGAGAATGGCCGTGGTGATCGCTTCATTGTCGTCTGTTGGAGCCACCTCTTCTTCATCCTTTTTGCAGGCACCAGCCAGTAAAACAACACAGGCCAACCAGATCAGTTGAATTTTGACTTGTTTCATAACGAATAGATTTATGGCTAATAGATTGTATTTGAGTAGTTTAGTTACGATTGTTTACCGAATGCCAGTGGGAGTTTGATCTTTAGCATAATGTTGCGGCCCGGCTCATCGGCGAAGTAGCGAAACCGGTTCAGGTAATCGCGATATGCTACGTTCGCCAGATTTGAACCGCTGAGAATTACGCTGAGCGGCTGCTTTCCTACCGTCGCGGTGAATCCCAGTTCGGCACCAAGCAAAAAATAAGCGGGCGGAGGAGCGGCAAAATCACCCGTGAAAATGACCTGCCCATTCTCCTGCCGGGTTGTTACCGACGGAGCGCGGTTTTGCTTCGCTACATACAAGCCCGTTACCGAAACATACAAACCGGTCAGACTCCCCCACCGCGACCAGTCATAGCGCACACTGTTATCGGAGCGGTTGGGCGGAATAAAAACGAGGTAATCGCGGTCGGTCTGATTATAAGCAAACAACAGCGAGTTTTTGGTCATGAGGGTCAGTTGCTCCGTAAGTTTATACGTCAGCGTCGCGTCGATGCCCCGGAATGTGGCCCGAACCTGGTTATAACTGTACGATGGAAACGCGCCCCGCTGCCTGACAATCGGTACGGAGTCGGGTTTGAGGTAGATGTAGTTCTCGATTCGGTTTGCGTATAAACCAATCTCTCCACTCAGCCGTTTTCCGGCGTATGTCAGCACGAGATTACCGGTATAGGCCTGTTCGGGCCTGAGGTTTGGATTGCCCCGTTCGTAGGCTACGGCGCTCTGATGCAGGCCATTGGAGTACAAATCCGCTACGTTCGGTGTTCGCCAGGCCGTGCTTACGTTGGCCGTCAGGCTCAGATCGGGCCGAAATTGGTACGCCACACCAAACGAGCCGTTGCCATTCTGCCAGTCGTGCGTTTTGGCGTATGTCTGATTCGAGACTTCATCCAGAAAATAAGCCCGGAGCCAGCGGTAATCATAGCGAAGCCCGCCCTCAATCGTCCAGCGATTAACGGCATAGCGTTCGATGGCGAATAGACCCGCACCGTAGTTCCGAAAATTAGGAATCAGAAACAGGTACTGCCGCACGTTGCCCTGCGTGATGCCATTAAACCCGACGCTGCCCGACCACTGCCCGCCGGTTTTACTTTTTATGGGTGTGTGTTCCCAAACTAAATCGGCGGTTTGGGTAACCAATTTCAGGTACAGTTCGGGCGTTGTTACACGACTGAACGAAACAAAATCATACTCCTTTCGGGTATTCTGCTGACGGGCAAACGTAGCGGTCAGCGTGCCTAAGCGTTCGGAGTGGACATGCGCACGAAATTTGAGCAAATCGTGCCGTACGGCTTGGTAAGGTCTGCCGAGATCATACGAAAAGCCCGGCTTATTCAGTGGTTCTGACCAATTTATGGCTTCATATAGGTCTGCTAAACTGCCAACCTGTGCGCCCGTAAACAATCCTACTTTCGTATCGAACTGGCTGTAGAATACCTCAGCCCCCCAGTTCTTATGGTCGTAATGTACATCGCCCGAGAAATTGTTTTCGTGGTAACTGGTATTTTCCAGATAATAATCCGGGGTTCGTACGTAGCCCGACCGTTTCAGCGTTCCCTGCAACCGCCAGCTTAGTCCCGTCAGTTTATGGTCGAATGCCCCTTCTACCATACCTGACGCCACACCCAGCCCGCCGTTGGTTGCTCCCACTACGTTCACCTCTCCGTTCATACCCGGTTTCGTGGGCATGGCTTTGGGTTCCACTAAAATCACGCCACCAATGGCGTCGGAACCGTAGCGGATGCTGGCAGCCCCTTTGATAACCGTTAGTCGGGATGCCAGAAACTGATCGACCTGCGGAGCGTGTTCAGTGCCCCACTGCTGGTCTTCCTGCCGAATACCGTTGTTCAGAATGATGATCCGGTTGCTGTATAATCCATGAATTACCGGCTTGGAAATACTGGGGCCGGTTTGAATCGAGTACAAACCAGTTAAGGCCTTTAAACTCTCCCCCAGCGACTGACCGCGCGTTTGGTCGAGGGCGGCCCCCGACAGACTCACCTGCGTTTGGAGCAATTGCTGTGCTTCGGAACGATGCTCCGTCACTATTACCTCCTGCAACGTTTGACTATCGGGCACTAACTGCACTGCGGGGGCTATAGTCAGCGAATCGGACCCGACCAGAAGCGATACGTTCACGGCTTTGTAGCCAACAAACTGATAGACAAGGGTGTACTTTCCAGGACAGATGGTGCTTATCTTAAAAAAACCGACTGAATCGGCAACGGTCCCGGTGGTCAATTCCCGGATAAATATGGTTGCTCCTGCCAACGGCGTCCGGGTATCCTGTCCGAAGACCGTTCCCTGCACTGCATTCGTGCAGACCACTGATTGCCCCCTGCTTACCAAAACGTGGCCAAACATAAGACTCGCCAGCAAACCTATTCTGCAATAATTACGCATTCTCTCGCTTCATAACAGGTCTCAAAATCAGAAACCGATTGTCAGTAATGCAACAACGTTGCAATATTAAGAAAAATGCATTTCCCAACCTATTTTATCGATTAATCGATCTTAAGAAAAGTTGGTAAGTAACCGATTCATCTGTAAGTTAACTGTTCGATATACGATAAAATTAATGTGACAAAGCCAAAGAGTAGCCTGTCTAAAGAATAGCTAAACGTTGGCTTTTTTTCGACACGCTGGATAACGATTTAGCTACTTAGTGTAACGTCCCAAACAATTTTCTGGTCTCTTTCAAATTGGCAAAACAATTGCACCCGGAATCGGGGTTAGTGTAAATGAAATTTTTTAATAATCCTCGGCATGCATACTATCTTTGAGGACCGTATAGACCGGTTTATCAATTTGTGCCCACCGTAAGGATTGAACTTTATAGAATACTATGCCTACTGCTGAACGCGAACGTATCTACGAACGAGCCGATAATAAAGGCTGGAAAAAATGGGGGCCGTATCTGTCCGAACGGGCCTGGGGTACTGTCCGCGAAGATTATAGCCCCTATGGCGACGCCTGGAACTTCGTTAGTCACGATATGGCTCGCTCCCGCGCTTATCGCTGGGGAGAAGAAGGAATAGGGGGAATTTCTGATAACAAAGGCCACATTTGTTTCGCGCTCTCTTTCTGGAATCATAAAGATAACATCCTGAAAGAGAGGCTATTCGGACTGACGGGGCCGGAAGGAAATCATGGCGAGGACGTAAAAGAATTGTACTATTATTTAGACAGTACACCTACGCACTCCTACATGAAAATGCTGTATAAATTTCCGCAGCAGGAATTTCCGTACAATCGATTAGTCATCGAATCAGCGCGACGGGGGCGGCAGGAACCCGAATTTGAACTGACCGACACGGGCATTTTCGACAAGGATGAGTATTTCGATATTTTCGTTGAATACGCCAAAGCCGACCAGAACGATTGGTTAGTGACCGTAACGGCCCATAACCGCTCGGATAAAACGGCCCCGCTCACACTGCTGCCAACAATATGGTTTCGGAATACGTGGTCGTGGGGGTATGAACAGTACAATTCCCGCCCGATGCTCAATGGGATTGCCAACAATCAGATTGAGGTGAATCACAAGCAGTTAGGCAAGTATAAACTCTACTGCGAAGATGCCGACGCTCTGCTGTTCTGCGACAACGACACAAACACCGAACGGTTGTATGGCCGCCCGAACGCGTCGAAATATTCAAAGGACGGCATTAATAATTACGTCGTTTCGGGTGGCAAGAAAGGCTTTATCAACCCCAACCAGATTGGCACCAAAGCGTCGGCGCAGTACGTCCGGCAGGTTCCGGCGGGCGGCAGCGTAAGCATTCGTCTGCGCTTTAGCGAGCAAACAACACTGGCCCAGCCATTTGCCGACTTTGACAATATCTGGCAGATGCGTCTGGACGAAGCCAATACGTTCTATGCCGATCTGCAAAAAAACGTGACCGACCCCGAACTGCTGGCCATTCAGCGTCAGGCCTATGCCGGTATGCTCTGGAGCAAGCAGTTTTATTATTACAACGTCAACGAATGGCTCAAAGGTGACCCCAAAATGCCCGTACCGTTTCAGGGTCGCGTGTATGCCCGCAACGAAAACTGGCGGCACATGTACACGGCCAACATCATTTCCATGCCCGACAAGTGGGAATATCCCTGGTTTGCGGCTTGGGATCTGGCTTTCCACACCCTGACCCTGGCCCGACTTGATCCGCACTTTGCCAAACGGCAACTGGCGGTTATTCTGCGCGAATATTACATGCACCCCAACGGCCAGATTCCGGCGTATGAATGGAATTTCAGCGACGTAAACCCGCCCGTTCATGCCTGGGCGACCTGGAAAGTGTATGAAATCGACAAGGAGCAGAACGGCGTTGGCGATGTGAATTTTCTGGAGCGGGTATTCCATAAACTCCTGCTGAACTTTACGTGGGGGGTGAATCGCAAAGACGTATCGGGCAACAATATTTTCGGCGGGGGTTTCCTCGGCTTAGATAATATTGGGGTGTTTGACCGGAGCCAGCCGCTGCCCATGGGCGGACGTATCGAGCAGGCCGACGGCACGGGCTGGATGGCGATGTACACACTGAATATGCTGCGGATTGCCTGCGAGATTTCGCTCACTCGTCCCTCCTATCAGGACATGGCGAGTAAGTTTTTTGAGCATTTTCTGCATATCGCATCGGCAATGAACAACCTCGGCAAGCAGAATATCAGCCTGTGGGATGAGGTGGACCAGTTTTATTACGATGTGCTGCACATGCCCGACAACAACGCCCGGCTGCTTAAAATCCGGTCAATGGTGGGATTGATTCCGCTCTTCGCCGTTGAGATTCTGGACGAAGAATTGCTCTCGAAACTGCCCGACTTTAAACGCCGGGTCGAATGGGTACTCACCAACCGCCCCGATCTGGCGTCGCTGGTATCGCGCTGGCACGAGCCGGGCAAAGGTGAAACGCACCTGTTGAGTTTGCTGCGTGGTCACCGGATGAAAATGATTTTGAAACGGATGTTCGATGAGACGGAATTCCTGTCCGATTACGGCATCCGCGCCTTGTCGAAATACCACGAAAAAACCCCGTATCAGTTTGAGTTGAATAGCGAGATTTTTCAGGTACGCTACGTACCTGCCGAATCGGAAATGAGCATGTTTGGTGGGAATTCCAACTGGCGCGGGCCTATCTGGTTCCCGGTCAATTTTCTGCTGATTGACTCGCTTCTAAAGTTTTACCAGTACTACGGCGACGACTTCGAGGTGGAATACCCGACCAATTCGGGGCATATCATGAGTGTGAAAGACGCAACTGTACTGGTGATCGAGCGGCTTATCAATATTTTCCGGCGTGATGCGGCTGGCCGCATTGCCGCCTACGGTCAGGACAAAAAAATGCAGGAAGACCCCCATTTTCAGGGCCTGTATTTATTCTACGAGTACTTCAACGGCGACAATGGAATGGGCCTCGGTACCAACCACCAAACCGGCTGGACGGGCTTAGTCGCCGACCTGATCGAGTACCTGTACAAATACCGAAATCAGGAAGTAGCGGTACCAGTGGAGAAATAACAAATATTTTATAATTTAGGCCAATGAATGCTCAACAACTCATTGTACGGAATCCCGCTGTGATGCTTGGCAAGCCTACCATAGCCGGAACCCGCATTACTGTTGAACTGATTATGCGCAAATTAGCGGGTGGATTCAGCATCGATGACATTCTGGAAATGTACCCTCATTTAACCAAAGAGCAAGTTTCAGCCGCGCTAACGTATGCAGCGAATCTGATCGCACACGAAATTGTCATTGAGGCCGGGCCGTCAAACGGATGATTATCGCCGATGAAAATTTGCATCAGCTATTTATCGACCATTTGTTAGCCGCGAATTATGACGTTTTCCTAATTCGTGAGCAGCTAAGTGGCATTTCGGATCATGAAGTCGCTGCCTTTGCGAAATATAAACAAGGTCTGATTATTACAGAAGATAAAGACTTCGGCGAGTTAGTTTATGCACACAACATCAGAGGTATTAGCGTCATATTTCTACGATACGATAAAGCTGATTTAGCCAAAGTTGCCGATAGCCTATTGACTATTGTGAACGGTTACCACGCGAAAACCGAGAATTATTTTATCACTATTACAGCGACGAAAACTCGCATCAGCCAGTTGTAAAATTGCGTTTCTAAACTGGCTGGATTAAAGTCGACGACCTAATCGAGTACCTGTACAAATGCCGAAATCAGGAAGTAGCGGTGCCGGTGGAGAAGTAACGAATAGTAGTAAAAAGCCGGGTTTCTTGCCCGGCTTTTGCATATTGTGTACTTTGTATTGCTTATTTAAGCAGTCAAACTAATATCGAAATATCATACTGATGGTCAAGCCATTACAAAGTGTCTAATTTCTGAACTTTAATTAATTCAGCCATTCTATTAAATTCACCAAACGCACAAAACATGCGGCAATACGCAAGTTAGCGGGCATTGTAAAACGACACCGTAAACAATTTAAAACGGCAAAATATGGACAGAATAACAAAGGATATATTGTGGAATCAATTCGGGGCAAGTGTTGATATGCTTATAAACGTAATCTCAAATTGCCCTGATGACTACTTTACAACGAATAGACGATTTTATTATATAGCCTTTCATAGTACAATTTTCTTAAACTACTATACGACATTTCCACCAAAGGACTTTTCACCACTCCTTTCTTTTACTCAAAAAGAGCCAGAAGAAAGACCAAAAGAAGCTATTGACGATTTAATACCCGATAAAACTTATAGCAAACAAGAAATAGTAGACTATCTCAAACAAAGCCGAGAAAGGAGTAAGCAAATAATTTATGCTCTGACTGATGAAAAATTAAAGGAAAGATTTAAAGAGGGAGACAAGCCAAATGATATGAACTACCCAGTTTTGGAAATTCTACTTTATAACATGCGACATACCCAACATCATACTGCACAACTAAATATGTTGTTACGTCAAGACATTGACAAACATATGGAATGGTCATTTAGAGTAGGCGACATAAACAATGGATAAGCCTAATGACAGTGAAGAAAAAACCTACCGCCAAACATGGGTTTTGACAACTGGGCACTAACAGAAGCAATTGAATATCACCACATTGATTAACGTTTGCACCAGTAGACGGAATACCAAGAAGCAGTTGAAATTAAACCAACTTTAGAACAAAACCCAACACCAGTTACAGGCGGACAAGTTTCAGATTTCTCCTGCTTCACAAACACTTTTCCGTCAGCAATAATTTTATATGACTACAGACATAAACAATTACAAGGACAACGACGATTTAGGGCTATACTTAACAATAATAGAAAGTGCAACTGTGACTTGCAGTCCGACAAGAGTAGTTGAGTTTAAAATCATCCGCCCTCTTGATCTTTCAAAAGATGTTTCACATTATACTTCTGGGAGACTAATATTCAAAGGCGTCTACCACTGTAATTTTGAATTGATGAATGAATTTTATGAATACCCTGAATTTTATAGAAGTGCTGTTTTAGAAGACAGCAAATTGCTTCGTGATACCATTGCTAAACTTGGGCGACTTAAAAAAGTAATCAAAAGCAAATTGAGGCACTACTATTTATACATTGACCAGGGAAATAAAGGAACAGGAATTCATATAATTTGTGAAAAACACGAGCTTACACTTAAAAATGAGCCAAAACTCTTGACTGAATTCAAAGGACTTGACGAATGACGAAACTACCGCTAACCTGGTGTTTATATTACAGTGGCTTGACTGTAAGTGCTCAACTGTGTTTCTTTGCTGACTATTGGAACAAAGGTGAAGGAACACCTTCAACGTTAGTAACAACTCCCCACTATTAAAAAAACATTTAGCCTACAACGTAACAGGGGCGACCAATCATTGGCCGCCCCTGTTTTATTCTTTATAAAATCAATCCGCTTCGTCGGAGCATTGCTTTGGGCGAAGGTTCGCGACCCCGGAATTTTTTGTACAGTTCCATCGGCTTTTCGGTGCCGCCTTTTTCCAGTACGTTCTTGCGGAAACTGTCGGCGGCAGCTTTGTTTTCCAGGCCGCCTTTTTCCTTAAAGAATTCAAAGGCGTCGGCGTCTAATACTTCGCTCCATTTGTAGCTGTAATAACCCGCCGAGTAGCCGCCCGCAAAGATGTGTGAGAAGGCCGGGCTAAACGCTACGCCCTCAACGTGCGGGAACAGATTCGCCACCGAGTCCACCCGGTTTTCGACTTGCGTGATGGTTTCGCCGGTGGGTTTCTGGCCGTGGTAGTACATATCCACCAACCCGAACCGCAGTTGACGAAGATTCGCCATACCCGCCATGAAATTCTGGCTGGCGCGGATTTTTTCAATCAATTCGTTCGGAATTACCTCGCCCGTCTGGTAGTGCTTCGCGAAGAGTTTGAGGGCTTCAGGGTCGTAGCACCAGTTTTCCATCACCTGCGAAGGCAACTCAACGAAATCGCGGGGAACGCTCGTGCCACTCAGGCTTTCGTACGTTCCGTTTGCCAGCATACCGTGCAGCCCGTGTCCGAACTCATGGAAAAGCGTCGTCACTTCATAAAAGGTCAGCAAGGAAGGCTTGGTATCGGTTGGGCGGGTGAAATTGCAAACGTTGATGATGTGGGGCCGGACATTTTCACCTTCCTCGATTTTCTGCCCCTGAATATCGTTCATCCATGCACCGCTGCGTTTGCCCGTACGAGGATAATAATCGCCATAGAACACCGCTACAAACTTGCCATCCTTATCGAATACGTCGAACGTTTTAACCTCCGAATTATACACCGGAATGTCGGTGCGCTCCTTGAACGTAATGCCATACAGTTTGGTCGCGATGGTAAACACGCCGTTCAGTACGTTTTCGAGTTTAAAATAAGGCTTCAGCGTTTCGTCGTCGAGGTCGTATTTTTCTTTTTTGAGCTTTTCGGCGTAGTACTTGTTGTCCCAAATTTGCAGTTTCTCATCCTTGAAACCGTGCGCTCTGGCGTAAGTCGTCAGTTCGGCCAGTTGGCGTTCGGCGGCAGGACGGGCATAGGTCACGAGTTCATCCAGGAAACTCTGCACTTTATTTTTCGATCCGGCCATGCTTTCTTCCAGCACAAAATCGGCGTGGGTCTTGTAACCCAACAAGTTAGCCCGCTCGTAACGCAGGTTTACCAACTTATTGATAATTGCCTGGTTGTCATTTTTATCGCCGTGGAAACCCCGCCCGTTGAAGGCCATGAACATCTTTTTCCGAAGGTCGCGGTTGTCGGCATACTGCATGAATGGCTCGTAACTCGGTGCCTGCAAGGTAAATACCCAACCCTCTTTACCTTTTTGTTTGGCGGTCGATTTAGCTAACTCACGAACGTAGTCGGGCAGTCCGGCGAGGTCTTTTTCATCCGTCACAACCATCGTGTATTCGTTGGTTTCGTTCAGTACGTTCTCACCGAATTGCAACGACAACTGCGACAGTTCTTTGTCAATGGCCCGCAGCCGTTCTTTGCCTTTTGCGTCCAAGTTCGCACCATTGCGGGCGAATCGTTTGTACGATTTTTCGAGCAGCATCGCGCTTTCGGGGTCAAGTTTAAGACTGGCCCGCTGGTCGTAAACGGCTTTCACCCGTGCAAATAATTTCTCGTTCAGCGTAATGTCGTTGCCGTATTCACTGAGCATGGGCGACACTTCTTTGACGATTTTCTGAAGTTCCGGCGTTGTTTCGGCACTGTTCAGGTTAAACAGCACCGACGTCACTTTACCCAGCAAATCGCCCGAACGTTCGAGCGCGACAATGGTATTCTCGAAGGTTGGTTTGGCCGCATTGTTAACCAGTATATCGACGTCTTTACGACCCTGAGCCAGCCCATCTTTCAGGGCGGGCAGGTAGTCGGCATTGGTTATTTTATCGAACGGGGCCGTTTGGTGGGGTGTCGAATACGGCGACAGGAATGGATTCTGGGTCATCTTGGATTGTTCGGATAAAGCCGGGGGCGACGGCTGGGCCAGTGCCGTTGTGGCCACAATGGCCAGCAGCAACGTACTGGTCTGTTTAATTTGTTTATGCGTGAACATACAGTTTTGAGGAATGAGTTTCCGCTCAACATACAAAAGAAAGGCGAATTTCACAAGACAATGTCGCACAGGTGGTTAGCCAATGATGTGAGTGGCCTGAACACAAAAAACAGCCGACCAAGCTGATCGGCTGTTTCCTACTCTCCTTCTTCAATTAATAGCCATAGGGACCATAGCCCGGTCCGCGATTGTTTCCGTAACCACCATTTCCATTACCGTTGTTATATCCGCGACCCCGTCCGCGCCCGGCGGTACGTTCATAAGGGCGCATGTGGTCAATTACGTGGTCGCGCTGGTCTGGTTTGAGCACAGCCATCATGTCGAAAAATTCCCGTTGGCGGGCCTGCCGGAAGAAATCACGCTGACGGGGGTCACGCGGGTTAATATTCTGTGTTTGCTGGGTAAACCGCTCGCGAATCCGGCGAATTTCGCGCTCCTGCCGACGGCTTAGATTCAGTTCACGGTCCCACCAGTCGAGGTGACGGTCGAAGCGGTAATCGTCGTAATCGTAATTGTAGTTTTGCTGGCCGTATCCGGGTTGATTGTAGCCGGATTGCCCATTTCCCGGTTGTTGAGGATAGGTGTTTGACGGCTGTGACGGATAACCATACCGTTGCGCCAGTGCGCCGGTCGAGAGCAGGACAACCAACATAGCGGCTGTCATCAGTACTTTTTTCATGGTCGTGTAGTGTTTCAGGTTGTATTCAACCCTTTGAACAATTCGCCATGAATTGGTTTAATTTATTCTCTGAATAAGTCTAAACTGTTTGACGTTATAAGTCTAAACTGTTTGACGTTTGTGGTTTGTCGGTGCGGTTTCCCACCCGGACTGTCCGCACCGTCGACACCCATCCTGCGTCGGCTAACCACAAACGTCAAACCACAAACCGTCAATACTTATACTCAGCCAGTTCTTTCTGATCCTGCTTCCGAACAACCTGTTCATACTTAGCCCTGTCGAATTCGCCTTCGTTATTGGCGATAAAAATAGTAGCAACCGTATTGCCGATGAGGTTGGTAATGGAGCGGGCTTCAGACATAAATCGGTCCACGCCAAGCAGCAACGCCAACCCTTCTACCGGGATTACTTTGATGGCCGTGAGCGTACTCGCCAACACGATGAAACCGCTGCCCGTTACGCCCGCTGCCCCTTTTGAGGTAACCATGAGTATACCGATAATGGTCAATTCCTGCCCCAGCGAAAGATCGACGCCGAACACCTGCGCCAGAAAAACAGTCGCCATTACTAAGTAAATCGTGGTGCCATCGAGATTGAACGAGTAGCCCGCCGGAATGACCAGCCCTACCACCGACCGCGAACAACCCAGAACTTCGAGCTTGTCGATAATCTGCGGCAACGCCGACTCCGACGACGACGTACCGAGAACGATCAGCAGCTCTTCTTTAATAAATTTGAGTACAGACCACAGGCTGATTTTGTAGTATCTCAGAATCAAATTCAGGATCACGAATACGAACAAAAACATGGTGGCATACACCGTTCCCATGAGTTTGGCCAATGGCAGCAACGTACTAAGACCGTATTTACCAATGGTAAAAGCCATTCCCCCAAACGCGCCCAGCGGAGCCAGGATCATAACCACATTCAGGATGTTGAAAAACACCTTCGATAGCCGTTCGAAGGTCATAATCAGTGGCTTACCGGCGTCGCCCATGCGGGTGAGTCCCACGCCGAACAGGATTGAAAAAACCAGTACCTGCAAAATATCACCATCGGCAAAGGCTTTTACGGCGTTGCTGGGTACAACGTGCAGAAAGAACTCCGTCCAGTTCATCCCCGCGCCCTGTTCGGTATAATTGCTGACGTCTCCGGATTTTATGGCGGTGGTTTGAACGCCATCGCCGGGCCGAACGAGGTTTGCCAGCACAAGCCCGATTGCCAGCGCAGCCGTTGTTACAACTTCGAAGTAAAGCAGTGCCTTCCCGCCTACCCGACCGACCTTTTTCAGATCGCCCATATTGCTGATACCCAGCACAATAGTAAGGAAGATAATAGGCGCGATAACCATCTTGATCAGGTTGATAAAGAGGTCGCCGATGGGTTTGAGTTTCGCGGCTGTTTCGGGAAAGAAGTAGCCAGTCAGAATACCCAGTACAATGGCAATCAGTACGCGGACGGTAAGGTTATTCAGGAGTTTCATAGAGGGGGGAAAAGGGACGAAAGGAGGGGGAAAGGGACGAAGCAGGAAAGGGAGAAATGCTATTTATATGGTATCACTTTCCTCCTCCCCTCCTCTTTTACCCCATCACAATATGGTGCTTAATTTCGCGGATGCGGTCGTTGAAATTCAGGTTGAGAAAATCTATGTTTGGGACAAGAATAGCCTGGAGTAGTTCGCTTACCTGCGCATCGTGCGGGATACGTTTGCCGGTCAACACACTAACGTACTTGGAGGTAACCCAAAGTACATTTTTGAGGTGCGTTTTTCCGTCGTCCGTCATAAAATACTCTGTAACGGTGGTGTCTTCACTGACATAGATCAGCCGCGATGTGATACGTACCCACTCGCTCACCTGCGCCGGACGAACGTAGGAAATCTGGTGCTGGTAGACGACCCAGCTTGTTTTCAACTCCCGAAACAACTGCCCCGGATTAAAATCGTAGAGTTTAGCGACCTGATCCTCGCGGGCGTTGAAATAATAATCGAAATATTTGGCGTTATTGAGGTGCTGCAGCGGGTCGCAGTCCTGAAAACGAATGATTACCCGCGATTCGGTTTCGGTCGGGTAGCTGCGATTGATGTCACGTTTGAACATTGTCTGAACCGGGATTTACCGGATTAAAATGATTGGTCTGAATTTGCTTACACTCGGCTTCACAAATCCGTTATCTGAAAACCTGAAACAATAATAATCCCGAAAATCATATTAATCAGACAAATCCCGGTTCAGACAATTTTCGACCATATTTACGTTTAGACAAAAACATTGTTTAATTCCAATTTTAGTCAATATGAAACTCGTACGCAATCTATTGCCCTTATTGTCGGTTCTCGTTATGCTGACTGCCTTTGCCCCCGCCGATGACTCCGATGCGGTTGTCGGTACGTGGCTGAACGGCACCAAAAAAGGGCACGTTCTAATTTACAAACAGGGCGGGACTTTTTTCGGGAAATTGATCTGGCTGGGCCAGCCAACTGATCCCGCTACGGGGAAACCCCGAACGGATGAAAAAAACGTCGATGTTGCCAAACGGTCGCGCCCGCTGCTGAACATGCCCTTAATGTATAACTTTAAGTACGACGGCGATAATGTGTGGGTCGATGGCAAGATTTATAATCCCGAAGATGGGAAGGAGTACAATTGCAAAATGACACTCAAAGACCCGAATACCCTACTCGTTCGCGGCTACGTGGGCATTTCGCTCCTCGGCAAAACCCAAACCTGGACCCGGATAAAATGAGCTGTAAAGTTATAGGGTTATAAAGTTGTCGGGTTGGCAGGTTGATTCCTATTGCTCTATAACTTTACAACCACTTCGGCAGTCCGATATGCAACTCGATAACTTTACAACCTTAATAATTGGTGCGGGTCCGGCGGGGCTGGCAATGGCGGGGCAACTGGCGCACCGGAAATTGCCGTTTATGGTGCTGGAAGCCAGTGAGCACATTGGCATCGCCTGGCGCAACCACTATGACCGGCTTCACCTGCACACGGTTAAACAATTTTCGGCTCTTCCCCACCGGCCCTTCCCCGACGATTACCCGACGTATGTTTCCCGGTTACAGTTCGTGGAATACCTCGAACGTTATGCCGAACACGTTGATATCAAACCCCTCGTCAATCAGAAGGTCATTGATATTCGGCAGAAACCGGACGGAAACTGGCAGGTTCAGACAGAAACTGACATATTTATTGCCGCTCGGGTTGTTGTAGCAACGGGCTATAACCGCGTTCCGAATAAGCCGGAACTGCCCGGTCAGCGCGATTTTCGGGGAATCATCTGGCACAGCCACGAATACCGGAACGGAGCCGCTTTTCGCAACGAAAATGTACTTATTGTCGGCATGGGAAATACCGGTGCTGAGTTGGCCTTAGACTTACTGGAGCATGGAGCAACCCCCTTTATTTCCGTTCGGGGGCCGGTTAACATTGTTAGACGCGATACATTTGGCCGTCCGGCCCAGCCCACAGCCATCCTTTTAAGCCGATTTCCGAACTGGTTTTACGACCTTGCTGCCCGTCTCTCGCAACGGTTCAGCGTGGGCGATGTATCGGCGTATGGCTTGGGAAAACCGGCCCATCCTCCCTCCTACGATACCCGACGCGGGAAGATTCCGGTCATTGATATTGGTACGCTCGACCAGATCAAAGCGGGCAACATCACCGTACTGCCCGGTGTCGAACGCATTCGGGCAAAAACCGTTACGTTCACCGATGGGGGAGAGTTACCGTTCGACGCCATCGTTCTGGCAACGGGCTACCGACCGGGGCTGAAGAATGTTCTGGGCAGTGATTTATCCGCCAAAATTCTGAATGAACGGGGGTTCCCAAAAGGTCTCTGGTTTAGTGAGCCGGGTCTTCGT
This sequence comes from Spirosoma sp., assembly GCA_031425355.1. Lineage (GTDB taxonomy): Bacteria > Bacteroidota > Bacteroidia > Cytophagales > Spirosomataceae > Spirosoma. Next base: position 15,108 of record JANPJE010000062.1, read on the forward strand.
GGGTTGTATTTCCTGGGTTTCACTACGCCCCTGACCGGTATTATTTACAACCTGACCATCGACTCAAACCGGATTGCTCAGCACATTTCCGAAAACAATTTGGTCCCGGCATAGTTCTATTTCCGTAATCAGGGTGATTACAGAAATCATTCAACGCTATAAACACTACGACCATGAACGAGACGACCATAAAAGGTGGCTGGAACGAACTAAAAGGTAAAATCAAGCAAGCATACGGCGATTTAACCGACGATGATCTAACCCACGAAGAAGGCAAAGAAGACGAAATGTGGGGTAAGGTTCAACAGAAAACCGGCAAAACGAAAGACGAAATCAACAAGGCGATTGCTGATTTATAGGGCACTCACCTCGATACATATAGTAAAGCCGGAGCCAACAGGTTCCGGCTTTTTTGTGCTTACATAAACTCGCTCACGCTTTTCGTTTGCCTTGTTTAGTGGCATCGCAAACGCCTTTAAAATACCCAACTGATTCGGCAATGCCCGCCAACGGGTCTTTCATATCCTTTTCGTACTCTAAGCTGCAACAACCGTCATATTTCACCTTACGTAACATGCCAACGAACGCGGGAATATCAATCACTCCGCGACCCAATTCGCAGGTTTTTCCTTCTTTCGAAGCTGCCGTTACGTTTTTCAGGTGAATGTCAAAAATGCGTTTGGCGTATTTTTCCAGATCGGCAATTGCATCGTCGCCGTACCGCGTATCATGCCCCATATCGAAGCAAAGGCCAATACGTGAATCTAAATTTTTCACCGCATTCATGACCGACGTAGCATTCGGCCAAAGTTTAATATCCGGGCCGTGAATGTGAATCGCGTATCGCATATCATATTCCTTTACCTTTTTATCGACGTAGGGCAACAGGTCTTCATTAGGCACTCCCACGATGAGTTTCACCCCAACTCGTTTGGCATAATCAAATCCATTATCAATTTCCTTTTCGGTTTTCATGTAGATCGGTCCGACGGCATAGCCCGTAACGCCCGACTGCTTCAGCTTTTCATGAAACGCGTTAATTTCCTCGGCAGTACTGGCGTAAGGAAGATGAAAATCCTTGATACACAGGTAGTGCACGTCCGTTTTTTTCATCATCTCAAGCGACTGATCGAGCTTAAAATGGACAAAACTATAACCCGCCATGCCCAGTTTGAACAGGTCTTCGCCGGGTGCTTTGCCAGATTCAGATGCATTAGCAAACGCTACAGGCGGGGCTATGCTTGTCAGTGCCATATAGCCACCTGTTTTTCTGAGAAAACTTCGTCGTGTAGTCATTAGCTGGTACAGTTGATCGGGATTGTGATTCCCGTTAAAAACGCCGGGAGTCTGCTTTTCTACTGCCAGCGACAACCAAACCGCGTTCTCATCTCCGAAAACCGCCATTTCACTATCGTTTTACTCCGCTTTATCAAAATAAGCCCATTGCGTTCTTTAAATCTTCTTTCCTTTGACCATTCATCCGAGAAAGTCATGATTCGGTTTGCCCTCATCGGCCTGTTGTGTTGTTCGTTCACCGCCACCGCCCAAACGGTTTTATCGACGGTGCAGGAAGCGTTGGCACTGGCGCGACGCAGCAATCCCGAACTGGTCAATGCCCGCCAAAATCGCTCGATACAGGATCAACAACGGTCGGCAACCCAATCGGCGTTACGTCCACAAGCTCGTTTTTTCACTAATTTCGATTACAATTATGCGCTGCCGGTGCAGTTAGTCCCCGCCGAGTTTTTGCCTGGGGGCAAACCGGGCGAGTTCCGCACTCTGCAATTCGGGTTACCGTTTGTGCTGGCTGCTGGGGCCGAAGTGACGGTTCCGGTTATTAACCGCCCCGCCCGTGCTGAATTAGGCATTGTGGAGCAGAACCTACGCATCATCGACGATCAGACGCTGGTGTTGCAGGATGACATTTCGACCCAAACAGCCCATGTGTATCATGCCGCTTTACTAACCCGGTCGGCCATTGCCATCACCCGGCGCACGGTATTGTCTGCCGACACGCTCACCCAAATTGCCCGACAGCGGTTAGACAAAGGTCTGATCGAACCGCTGGAATACAACCGGATTCGCTCAGTTCAGCTCACTACCGCCGATGTGCTCAATCAGAACGAACTGGCCTATGTTCGCAACCTGAACCAACTGAAATTAGTGCTTGGATTGACGCCATCCGATAGCCTGATTTTATCGGAAGAATTAGCGACCCGGCCCGCCAATCTGCCCGTTCCGGCAAAGACACTCCCCCTCGCCGACCGTCCACAGGTGACGCTTCGGCAGGCGCGGGTCGAACTGGCGACGTTGCAGGTGGAACGGGAGCGGCTTTCCCGCTGGCCCACGCTGTCGGCCTACGGTCGGTTTACGGAACAGGCACAACGCAGTCAGATTAACTTCCTGAATATCAATGAACCGTGGTTTACGATTGGGGTGGCGGGTTTGCAATTCAACTGGACAATCTATTCGGGTGGGCTGCGTGCCAGCAATTTAACCCGCGCCCGGCTTCAGCAGAAACTGGCCGAATCGGAACTGGCCTACGAACGAAATCGACAGCAAGCCGATACGGAAGATGTCCGGAATACGTATAACCAGGCGGTCCGGTCGCTGGAGTTGAACCGGCAGAATTACGAA
>JANPJE010000063.1:0-14126 GCA_031425355.1 Spirosoma sp.
TTCCGGTGCAGGGCCACAATCTGGTCCATGTCGCCCCCCCGAAATCGGTAAATGGCCTGTTTCCCATCGCCCACGGCGAGATTAAAGTGCTCAGCACCAAGGGCGTTTTCGATGAGCGGCAACAGGTTGGCAAACTGTAGCCGCGACGTATCCTGAAACTCATCAATCAGGATGTGGTTGTACTTGTTTCCGAGTCGCTCGTACAGAAACGGTACAGGTTCGGAAGCCACGATGCTCAGAATTTTTTTGTTGAATTCGGAAATATGTACCCGCCCATCTTTCCGGAGCAAATCGTCGAACTCCACGCGCATCTGCTTCAACAACGCCAGCTTTTGCAAGTGGGGAAGCAGGCAGTTGAACAGCGCGACCTGCTGATTATTTTCATTTCTGATTGTCTCGATCTGCTCAAAACAGTGGCATAAATCGTCGGCCATTTGGTCAATGGCACCGACTATATCCAGTGACGTTTTGGGCAAACACCACTCACGGTCCTCAATCTGTTTGCGGTGCGTAGCAGATGGTGCTTTTTCAAAATCCTTGGAGGCAATGGTTTTAAAATAGGCGGCAACGCTGTTTCGCTTTCCCTTAAACTGGTCTTCATCCAACCCGGCATTTGTGATGAGTGCCCATGCCCGTTTTCCGTGATCAACAATATCAGTTTCAACCTGTTGGTTGTGCGTCAGTAACTGGGTCCGAATGGCACGTAACGCCCCCGGCGATAACTCCTGTGCGGCATTGACGGCTTCATAAAACTGATCGGAGGTGAGATTCCGGCCAAATTCTTTCAGCAGTTCGGGGAGTTGATTCCAGCTTTTTCCATCGGTAGCCGCCTGGTTATAATACTCGCTCAAAATGGTAGTAATGTCCTCCATTTCGTCGGTGCCGGCTTTCTCGATCAGGTTGTCGATGGCCAGTTCCAGCACTTCGTCGGTATCTAATTCAACTTCAAACGAGTACGGCAAACCCAGTTCGTCGGTGAACGCCATGACCACGCGCTGCGTGAAGGAGTCGATGGTCGTTACGCTGAAATCGGCGTATTTATGCAGAATCGTTTTGAAAACAGACGACGCTTTCCGGCGCAAATCGGTTTTGTTGATGGCAAACGAATCCGTTCCCGGCACACCGCCGTAGAGGTCTACAACCAGTTCATTCAGCAGGGGAGATTCTTTCGTACCGGCTATGTCAGACAGGTTTTTCAGAATCCGGTTCTTCATCTCGTTGGCGGCTGCGTTGGTAAACGTCACCGCCAGAATATGCCGGAAATAGTCGTCCTGCCCACCCGGTCGCAGGGCCAGTTTGAGGTATTCTTTGGTGAGCGTGTACGTTTTGCCCGACCCCGCCGACGAACTGTAGATTTTGAACATAAGAAGGAAGGGGAGGAAAGGGAGGAAGGGAAAGAGAGGGAGGAAGAAACAACTGGCATCCTTGCTTTCCCTTTCTTACCCTTCCTCCTTTTTTAAAAATTATACCGCAACCCCAGTCCCGTGTTCAGGCTCAGGAAAAACGGCGACTGAAGAAGCTCAACATAGGCACCCGTCTCCAGAAAAAATGAGTACGGTTTACTGACCGGAAAAATCTCCAGTCCAGCCACGCCCGACCCGCCCAGCGACAGCGCGTTTTCGTATTCGCCGTTGAGCCGGGGCGGGTAATACCGGCGGTTGTTAACCTGCCCGCCAAAGCCGTAGTAAGCACGGACACTTTCGCTTTTTGTCAGCGGTGTATGCCACAAAAAATGCCCCTGAATGGTCAGGCCAACGCCTTTATACTCACCAGTCCGATATTTACGTTTGGTTCCGTACAGCCCGCCATACGTGCCGATGTTCAGGTCGAACGCGTGATTCGTGCCAAAATACTTACGAATATTCAGGCCCGATGGCTCGCCCAGACGCACCCCTACCGACCAGTTATTGTATTGTGCCGAAGCAACGGTTGGCGTCATTAGCCAGCCCAACAGAACCAGCGATGTAATCAAAAATGATTTTCTCATAAAGTGATAGTTAGCTTTTCTTAGACGGTACGTTCCGGTCGGCGTAACCGAATATACGCCGGGTTTGCGAGCCTATGAAAAGTCAGGCGTTGGAAACAAGTTCCGGTTTGGTGGCGTCATCGCCGGTGCTGAGTGGCAATTTTGCTGGTAATGGCGTGTTTGTCATCTGCCGAAGCGCAGTTATGAGTCGTTCGTTTTCGGCGGATGTCCCTACCGAAATACGCAGACAACCGTCACATAGTTTCACGTTCGAGCGGTCGCGTACGATTACCTGCTGGGCAATGAGGTGTTCAAATACGGATTTCGCATCATCAAATTGCACCAGCAAAAAGTTAGCATCGGACGGATGCACGACCCGCACGGACGGCAGCGAACGTAGCGCGTCGGCTAATGTCTGCCGTTCGGCCAATAGCTGCGCAACTATTTTGTTCTTTTCGGCTTCGTGATTCAGGGCTTCGAGCGCGAGTGCCTGTGTAGGTGCCGAGATGTTGTAAGGCGGCTTGATTTTGTTCAGTACGCGTATCAATTCCTCCGACGCAAAACACATGCCGAGCCGCAATGCCGCGAGTCCCCACGCTTTCGAGAAGGTTTGCAGCACGACTAAGTTCGGGTAATTATCCAGCTCACTTGTCCACGAATGGCTGCCGGAGAAGTCGATGTAGGCTTCATCCACGATCACCAACGAGTGCTGAGCGGCTTCGAGAATGGTACGGATAGCGTCTTCGCGGAGCAGATTGCCCGACGGATTATTGGGTGAACAGAGCCAGATAAGTTTTGTGCTGTTACGTATCGCGCCCAAAACCGCATCCGTATCGACTTGAAAATTAGTTGTTAGCGGGACTTTAATAACGTCAACATCGTTGATACTGGCCGACACTTCATACATGCCGTAGGTTGGTGGCATAATCAGAATCGAATCCCCCCGATGCGTCGGACCGCCCGGCGTGCAGGTAGCCCGAACGAGCAGATCAATGGGTTCATCGGAGCCGTTCCCCAGAAAAATCTGTTGGGGTCGAACGCCTTTGATCGGGGCCAGCCGCTGTTTAATGGCCGACTGGTGCGGGTCGGGATAGCGATTGTAATTGCCGACGGCCGAGCCGTATGGATTTTCGTTGGCATCTAAAAATACGCCCTCGGTGCCGGTGTACTCGTCGCGGGCGGATGAGTAGGGCGTCAGGGTCAGGATATGCGGACGGAGCAGATTGGTGAGCGTAAACATCAGTATCAATAGTACGTAAAAACCATACAAATATACCGTGTTCAATCCGACCGAACCAGTTTCCTACCTGTGGTGTACCGGACAAGTTTATTTTTCCTCAGCAGGCTTATTTTTTTTAGCCAGGATTACAGGATTTCGATTGAAAAACCGAATCCCTTTAATCGTTTGTTTTTCAGGTAGAAATGTACAGCAAACCCCGATGCACGTGCGTGCATCGGGGTTTGCTGCGTCTCTTTACGTACTTACTTAGTAGCGGTCAGGGTAAACGCAACCCCGTCGTCACCTTCTCCTTCGATGCTTATTTTGTTGCCACTGCCCCGCGCAATCACCGTACCGTCTATGTGAAACTCAACGTTTCCGTTGCCCGTTTCGCGAACGGCAATGTCATCGGCTGACTCGTCGGCATAGGCTTCGTTTGTCGATTTAAGCCTAATATTCAATTGCATAGACACTGTAGTGGCCGTTTGCCGGGTTATGGTAATGGTGCCTTTCAGATTGGTCTGGCTGGCGGGGTACGTTTTTCCGGCAGCTTCCAGTTCGGAGAAAGCGTACTGCCCCGACACGCGGGCGGCTACATCGGGAGCGGGGTCGTTGTTGTCTCCTTTTTTACAACCAGTAAGTGAAGCAATGACCAGCAGCATAAGCAGGACTGGCAGACGGAAGTAAGTAATTGTTTTCATGTCAATTTGTATTTGTTGTTTTGTAAAGATGTGTTTGGGATTGTCAAGGTTTGGTCAGGGATTGTCAAGCCTGATCAGGAATTTGACTTGACCATTCCTTACCATTTTTGACCACCCCTGACAACTTTTGACCACGCTTGACCATAGTTAAAATTTAGCCGTCAAGCCTACTTTCAGAGCAGATACACCATAACCGACCTCGGCAAAAGCACCGATTTTCGGGCTGAACAGGTAGCGGGCACCAGCATGAATACCCAGCCATAAACCGCTGTTATAGCCACTTCCGTAGTCACCATAGCTGTATCCATACGAGTCCCGGTACTTCGCGTGGCGGAATCCCAGCGTCGCGCCTATGTACGGGTCAAAACCCTCATTCTGAACGTTCAGGGCATCACCGAGGTGGTACGACGCACGGGCACCGGCGTAAATGAACGTGTAACCACCAGAATAATAGCCATAGTTGTAGCGGAAGTAATCGACCGAGCCACCTACTGAGAAATTGTTTTTCACGTCGGCTTCAACCGACACGCCCAATGGCAAACCCCCACCGTAATACGCGGCCAGTCCAACACCTGCGTTGAGGTAAACATGGCGGCCTTCGCGGGCTGCTATCGACTTCCGTGCGCGGGTTGGGACGGGCGTTGCAACTGCCTGCGGACGAGGTTCGGCCTGGCGCGCCACTGCCGGAGCAGGGCTTTCAGCCGGTGCGGGCGACTGTGGGTCAACTTTAGCGGTGGCGGTGGGCACGACCGCCGTTTTCTTTGGCTGGCTCACGGGCGTCTGTCGGACGGACGCGGCAGGGCGGGCGGGTGTTTTTGTGGCCGGGCGACGAACGGATTGCTGTGCCAGAGCCGGGCTAATCGAGAGTGTAACGGAAAGAGCCAGAACGGCTAACCGGGTAATCGTTTGCATGAGTGATACGTTGTTTTTGGTTTTTTTGTGAGGAACGATACAAACCTACAACCGCCTATACCGGGTGTGCCAGCCGCCCTTCTGTGAACTGCCGAAACAACCGCCTGAACTGCGCCGAAAACACGATGAAACGTATTGACATTTATCGACCCGAACCCGCTAATGGTCCGGTTCCTGCGAAGTAGATTTCGAATTTTCAGTAGTAGCCGCCACCGCGTCTTGAGGGATTTGAGAGTTGGTTTCGGGTAAAACCGCCCTGATTATGGGTCAGCCCGTTTCACTGTCCGGGATTGATTGACGGGATAGCTTATCGCTGGCTCCTATGTCAATTTGATTGTCAGGTTAACAAATCATAACTTGACCCACTTTACTAAATACCCTCAACTACGTATTGAGGGAACAGTAGCCAGCAAGTTCAGACGGAACGTATCGACTATAAGCTGTATACGGTTTGGCACCTGAAACAAAACCATAGATCATTTTTTCACATGCAAACCTATTGGGGCATCGACCTCGGCGGCACCAAAATTGAAGGTGTCGTACTGACCGCTCCCTCTCCCGAGGCTGTTGTTATTCGCAAGCGCGTTGATACGGAGGCTCATAAAGGATACGACCATATCCTGAGCCAGATTGTCCGGCTCATTGACATGCTGAAAGCCGAAACAGGCCTTACGCCCGAGCGGGTCGGTTTTGCCACGCCCGGTACGTTCGATCCGGGCCGGCAAACCATGAAAAACTGCAACACGACCGTGCTGAATGGCAAACCGATGAAGCAGGATTTGTCCCGATTGCTGAATTTACCCGTCGAGGTGGCCAACGACGCCAATTGTTTTGCCCTTGCCGAAGCCACAATGGGCAGCGTGCCCGCAGTCGCACCTGATTATCAGAGTGTATTTGGCGTTATTTTGGGTACGGGCGTTGGGGGCGGTGTTGTTGTGCGGGGCAAAGATGGTCAGGCATTTGTGCTCAACGGTTTTCAGGGAATCGGGGGGGAATGGGGCCATAATATCCTCGAAGAAAACGGAACGCCCTGCTATTGCGGCAAGCGCGGCTGTGTGGAACAGGTTATTTCGGGTCCGGCTTTGCAACGCTACTACCACCAGATTAGCGGGGAGGAACGCACGATGAAGGACATCATGGAACGCTATCATCAGGGCGACGACTTGGTTGCCAGCCAGACCGTTAACCGCCTGCTTGAATATTTTGGCCGGGCCATTTCGGTAATCGTGAACATCCTCGACCCCGACGTAATCGTTCTCGGCGGGGGCGTTGGCAATGTGGATTTGCTCTATACGGAAGGCGTTGAGCGGGCCAAGAAATACGTTTTCAACAGCAAGGAGCTAAACACCCGTTTCCTAAAACCCAAATTAGGCGACAGCGCGGGCGTGTTCGGCGCAGCCATGTTGTAGAAAAAAGGAGGAAAGGAGGAGGGAAAGAAAGGGACCGTCTTTAAGGCAGCCATGTTGTAAAACGGTTTATATTAGAACACCGGGTTGAAACCCGGTGCGAGTTATACTCACTCGAATGACTTGCACCGGGTTTCAACCCGGTGTTCTAATGATATTTCTCCCCCTTTCCGCTTTATCTCGGCCGCCGTGCTCCGCCACCGGCGGGTGCCTGTTGCTGCTGACCACCATCGCCACCACCTTCACCGCCTTTCACATCGTCGTTTTCGACCGAACGGCCTTTTTTACGCTGTGGTGCATCGAAGGTTAGCTTGCCGAATTTGTAGCTGAAGTTAACCCGGACACCCGCGTTGTAGAGACTCACTAAGCTGCTCTGGGTGAAAATAGGTGATGCCGATTCCGAACGGATTTTGAATGGATGATTAAAGAAATTCTCGCCCGCAATACCGAAACTGCCGCGCTTGTCTTTTAGGTCTTTTTTGAGGCCGAGGCTATAAAACGCGAACCCGCCCCGATAGCCCTGTAACTGAATCTCCTTGCCCCGGATAAACCCGAAACCCTGCATTCCCCAGCCATTTTTGAGCATCAGGCTGGTGAAAAACCGACCCGTTACTACCCAGCCCGAATTGGTCGCGTTGTAAGCCGCAATGGTGGTTGGTCCGCCGTTGCGGTTGTTGGTCAGGTAAGCGTAATACAAATCGAATCCACCGCCAATCTGCCACTTCGAGAAGAAGGTCGCGTTCCCGAATACGTTCGTTCCGTAGGCCGATTCGCGGCCAATGTTCAGGTACGTTGTTTCAATAACCTGCGACTGGGTTGGGTTGAGCACCTGCCCTTCGGATGCCGAAATAGTGTCGCGAACGCTGGTGATGGAATTATTAGTTTGCCGAGCAAACAGCGATACGTTCAAGTACACGTTTTTGATGTAAGCACTGGTCGCCAACTCAAAATTGTCGGTCAATTCGGGCGACAGCAACGGGTTTCCCCTCGTGATGCTCGTTGGGTTTGACGAGTTTACGTTCGGGTTCAGAAACTGAATGCCGGGACGCTGTAACCGGCGATTATAGGCCAGTTTAATGGTTTTTCCGCCCTTGAGCGATTTCGAGATGTTGATACTCGGCACAAAATTACTGTAGCTCGGAATGCCCAGATCCTGCCCGGCGGCTCCCCCCTGCTCGCCCGGCTGATTCTGGCTGTAGTTGGCGTTGATGGTCGTGTGCTCGTAGCGCGTTCCGGCTTTGATCGTGTATTTATTTTTGGTCGAAATCGTGTAGGATACGTACCCCGCACCGATGCTCTGATCGTAATTCAGCGTGTTGGCCGAGCGGTTCGGGTCGGTCAGAAGCTCCCCGGCGCCAATGCCAACTCGGTAACTAAACGCACTCTCGACCTGACGAAAAATGCCTTTGCCGCCAAATTCAAGAATCTGGTTTTTACCAATCGGCGTCTGGTAATCGCCCTGAATGGTTGACTCCTGATTATAGCTGTCATTCAAATTCTGCTGGCGGGCTGCTGTGGTCGAAAAGTCGGATGAGCTTAAGATATCCGCCGTAAAATCGTTATTGCGGTTGTTGCGGCTAAACTGCCCCGACACGCTTAATTCCTGTTGTGGTTTGGCAAACGTGCGGGTGTAATCGACGTTCGCATCGACCGTTCCCGACAAATCTTTCGTCAGTACGTTCCGGCTCGAAACAATGGGAAAGTAGGCCGTTGGTGAGATCGTACGCGTCAGGAAATTATCTTGATTCTGGTAGTTGTTGCGGGCACCGTAACGCAGACTGGCCGTAATAGAACTGGTTTTGCTGATGTCGTAATCCCAGCCGAGGGTGTATTGACCAAAAATACCGCGATTGCGGGTATTAGCGGTCTGTTCTGTGGTTGTTATGCCCTGACTGCCAACCGTTTGCTGCGTATTGGCGAAGTCGCCAACCACGTTGTAATTTGCCCGGCCAAAACCGCCTAAGCTGAAACCCATCTTCCCCGTCCGCAGGTTACCGCTCAGCGCCAGATTGCTGCCTCGATTGCCCACCCCCGAATCGACGTTGAGCGTGAAGCCCTGTAGCGTGGTTTTTTTGGTGATGATGTTGATGATCCCCGCCGAACCTTCCGCGTCGTATTTGGCGGATGGCGACGTAATGACTTCAACGGTTTTGATCATATCCGCTGGAATCTGCTTCAGCGCGTCGGCCACGCTGCTGGCAACAATTGTGCTCGGTTTATTATTGATCAATACCCGCACATTGCTGCTGCCCCGCAGACTGACATTCCCGTCTAAATCGACCGATAGCAACGGCACTTTCCGCATGACGTCGGTAGCGTCGCCCCCTTTGGCGGTGATGTCTTTATCGGCGTTATAGACCAGCCGGTCCACTTTTTCCTCAACTAATGACGCTTGCCCAACCACTTCCACTTCCTTCAGCGTCCGAACGTCGGCAGCTAATTTAATCGCACCGAGATTGATGTCGCCTTTGCGGTCGAGTTTAACGCTCGAAACGGTTTTGTTACGGTAGCCAACGAATGAAATCAGGAGTTGAAAATCGCCCTGCGGCAGTTTAGACAAGGTAAATTTGCCTTTATCATCGGCAACGGTCCCGTCAATTGGCTTTTTGGTTTGCGCGTTAATCAGGGCGATACTGGCAAACTCGACCGGCTTTCCCGTTGTCGAATCGGTGACGGTGCCTGTCAGTTTGGCATTGCCACGGGGCGACGTATCGCTGGATGTGCCGGGGATAGCCGCTGCCGGTTGCTGCCCTCCGCCCGGCATTACCGGAAACTGCGCCCGAACGACGTTGGGAGCGGTTAATAAAATGAATCCCGTAGACAAGGAAAGTAGTACTTTTTTCATATTCAGGTCGATCAGTAACGAATGGATTGGGCACGTACAAAAAGGCTATACCCGTACAAAGACAACTTGGTTGACCAAAATTGAGTCTTAAATCGCCAATAAAGTCGAATTCTACATAAACGGGTTGCAACATGGACGGACGGGCCGCATTACTCAACTGAACAATTGAGTGTTTTTGCTCAGTTCCGGGTAATCGACCCGAGCCAATACGTCCGGCACATCACTCGGTTCCGTTCGTGACGTAATGCGTTTACCTATGCTGTAGCTGTGCATTCGGCTATCGGGATACGGTTTTGCCAGCAGGGCCAGTACGTCGGCTTCGCTCAGGTCATCGTGCAGCCAGGCGCGTTCCGCTTCGGGTGTCAGCAGGCAGGGCATCCGCTTTTTTGTATTATGAATAGCGGCCAGCAAGGGGTTGGCATCGGTGGTGAGCAGTGTGTAGGTTGGGGTTATTTCGCCAGTTTCGGGGTCAGCCCACTCATCCCACAAACCAGCAATCGAGGTAATTTTCTGGTCACTGGACGTAATGTAAAAAGGGAATTTTTTGCTGCGGTCAGTGTGCCATTCAAAGAATCCCGTAACCGGAATCAGGCACCGTTTGCCCGTCTGCGCTGCCGACCGGAACGACGGTTTTTCGTAGATCGTTTCGGAGCGGGCATTGATGGTTCGGGTACGTATCTCGCTTGCATTTCCCCCCGTTTTAGTCCAGTGCGGGATCAGTCCCCAGTGAATAAACTGGAATTTGCCCGGCTCCTGCCGCGTCACGATGGGCCAGGTCGGAAAAGTGTACGCGTTGGCGTGGTAAACGGGCTGGAAATCAGCCGAAGCAGGTAGCGCGGCCTCGTAACGCGTTTCGAGTTCGGAAGCCTTGACATTGAGTGATTTATGGAAGCACATGGGTTCGTTGGCGCGTTGACAAACGGCTGATTGATCTACTTCATAAACACACAAATGCCCCCGCCGGTTATCGCCATTTCCAATTGTGCTACCACTCAATTTATAGTAGTTGGTCCAATTCCCTGACCTGCTCTTCTAATTCGTTGCGGTAATGATCGGTAAATAATCCGGCCATACGGGCCAGGCCAGCAGAAACCGCTGTGACGGCAATCGGCAGCAGGATGAGCAGCCCTGTAGTTACCCAGCCTTCGTCCGAAAACTTACGGGCAATGTTAGGCAGCATAATCATCGAACCTGCCAGCATCCCCATGATCCAGACCCGACTCATGAGTTCGGTGTGCCGGGTCCGTAACCGAATCAGTTCCGTTAGTGCCTGATGCAGATTATTTGTACCGAGTGTTGTCCGGCGGAGGTCGTTGTTATGGCGCATCGTAAAATACAGGCCTGTCCCGGCGATCAGTATGTAGCCGCAGGCAGGTATATAATGCAGAAAGTGCGTATAATCGAACGGATTCCCGGCAATTATTGCGCTGAATACCAGAACAATACCGATCAGAATTACATAAGCCATTCGCAGCTCACGTATCATTTTATCGATTGTACTTTTCGACTGATTTCTCAAAATAATGGTGAGAAGTTGCTGTCCGCTCTGCTGGGCCGAATCAAGTTTCTGCTCGTAAGCCTGCCACGTAGCTTTAAAATCATCTAAGTCCATTTGGGTATTTATTTATTGGTTAGCTCAACAATCCGTTTCAGTTTCCCTTTGATTCTGTTCAATTTAACGCCCACATTTGACAGCGATATACCCGTAATTTCAGTGATCTGCTGGTATGAATTGTCATCCAGGTACAGAAAAACAATTGCTTTCTCGATGGGCGTCAACTGTTCGACAGCACGATAAAACTGCTGCATTCGCTCATCAATATCCGGCGAAACTGTCGTCTGAGCGATGTTCAGCAAGTCATTCTCAAACCCTACCTGTACAACCCGGTTCGACTGCCGCCGAATCAACGAGATGGCTGTATTCAGAGCGACCCGGTACATCCAGGTCGATAACCGGGCCTCCCGGCGATAGGAAGGAAAGGCCCGCCAAAGTTGCAGGACGATTTCCTGATACAAGTCCTTCCGGTCTTCCTCACCGTTACCATACAATCTGCACATTTTATGCAGGATACGGCTCTGGTCATTTATCATCTGTATGAACTCGGTTTCCATTTCTGATTGCCTTTACCTCATTAGTCGCAGACTTTGCCGATAACTTACAGTGGAAAACAAAAAAAGCCGGTTACTCGTTAATCAGCCTTTACGAATCCCCTTTTATGTCCACTCACCAGCCAATCAATTTACCCAAAACTCCGCTTCACTCGGCTACGTCGAGCACCCTTGCTGATCTCGAACAGGAAAGCTGGCAGCACCTGGCGTCAGCCCTCGATCATACCGAAAATAAAGCCGCTGGTGCAGGGTTTAAAACGATGGTCGTTGCTTCGCGCACAGCCACCGGAGCCGACGCCCGAATGGTCGTGCTGCGTCAGGTCGATGTCTCCCGCAGGTCGGTCTGGTTTCATACCGACGCCCGATCCGAAAAAGTGATTCAGTTCGAAGCGTTCCCCGTCACTACGTTGCTGTTATGGGACGAGGGGTTACAGGTGCAGCTTCGACTCACGGTTGAAACCAAACTCCATACCGACGACCTGTTGGCCGATGAGCAGTGGAAAAGCGTTTGGGTAGGTAGCAGAAAAATGTACCTGTCTGAATACCAACCGGGTACAGAAAAGAATCATCCATATCCCGGCTTTCCTCAGCACCTGGGCGAGGGCTTGCCATCAACGGAAGAAAGTGAAGCCGGACGCAAAAACTTCGCGGCAATCGAGTGTCGGGTGTTAGCCATGGATTACCTGCACCTGAGCCGGGGCGGGCAAACGCGAGCCTGTTTCCAATACGAACCCGAGTCCAAAATGACGTGGCTGACTCCGTAAATCAAGTCTACGATATATCCAGCACCGAAAACTGCTCAAACGTTACGTCGAAGCCCCGACCGTCGGGAGCGGCTGCCATCAGGCCGATCTGTACGGGAACATCGGCAGGAAAATAGGCAAGCCGCAACATCTGGTAGGTAAAATCGTCGAACGAATAATCAATGCGAACGGAGTTATATTGCCGGGTCATGCGCAGGTAAACAGATTCCGGATTATGGGCTTGCGGACAAACCGACCAATCGGAGAAATCCCGCGTGACAACCGCGCTAACATGCTGCTGCTCATCGACATACTCGATGCCGGTCTTTATCCAGTTTCGTTCATCGAGCCGGATCATCAGTCCCGCCTGATCGTATAATTCGGTGTAATTTCCCGTCACTTTCACAGTAGCGACAAAATCGCCCGCCTGTTGCTGTGCGTAGAAATGGCCGTTATCGCGAATAAAATCGTAATGCGTTACGCGCCAGAAATCGGTGTTTTCCTCAACGCGCATGAACAATCGGTCTCTCTCTTCCGACCAGATTGCCGGTTCATTATGCCAAATCATAGGTACTGATTTTACAACGAATGTATAAAATTCATCGGGTAGTAGCCGTCGCCATGCATGATTGTTGAGAAGATAACCGTTTGGAAAATTTAGAGTTATGGTCTAAAGCCCATCCAAGCGGCCAACGTGTTCGGGATTTAATCAGTTGGGCAAAAACCATACTTAATGAATATGGCGACGACGAAACCAAATTCTGATTATTACGGGATCGATTTTAGAGAGAATCCTGAGAAATATAAGGTTAGTATTGGTGAAATGGGAGTTCTGACAGCAATGCCATATAAAGCCGAAATTCTCCCCTACTGGCGATTTAAAACCCCGGATATTGCCCGCGAATCGTCTGAAAAAATTTACCAGCTATTTCTGGACTACAAAGAAAAAGGAGATTTTATTGGCATGGACATGGCCAGGAAGTTTCTTCAAATGGGCTATACCCGAGCCAGGCGGTACGCCAATCACGCTTCCGGCAAAAAATACGACGGACCCGTTCCTGATGACAAAAAGGGACAATCGGGCGCGCATGGTCGCGAGCAACTACCCCGCATCGAAGACCCCGTAAAAGCGGAATCGGCCCGGATTTTCTATGGCAAATACCTCGAAGCGCGGGAAGATGAGGAATACAAAAAACTAAAAAAAGCGTGGCAGCAGAAGTACGGTTGATTTTCGCTGTCGGATTCAGGCAGTTTTTTGTTCAGGTTTCTTTTTGGCGGAATGGCCTGCCCCGAAAGTGGCTTAGGATAAGTGCTCCAATTGTTTGAAAACAGGAATTAACGCCTTCCCTTTCTCTGTCAGACTGTACTCGATGTGTAAAGGCTTTTGCCTGACTACAGATTTGTCCAGCAAAGCCCCGTCCACTAATTCTCTCAGGGACGAAGCCAGCGATTGCTTATTTGCTCCCTCAATCTGGCGCATTAATAAACTAAAACGAAGGGGACCATCCAGTGCCAATCGAAAAATTTGCGGCTTCCATTTTCCGGAGAGACTCTTCAAAAGTTCTTCCGCCGGACAACCCGGTCCACCTTCCTGTACTTTTTTCATAGTCAACTTTTTTTGACTAATTGATTAACCTGCCCGCTTCAGTGATCTTTGTGTCAAAATTATAGAGAAGCTTGCAAAGGAC
This sequence comes from Spirosoma sp., assembly GCA_031425355.1. Classification (GTDB taxonomy): domain Bacteria; phylum Bacteroidota; class Bacteroidia; order Cytophagales; family Spirosomataceae; genus Spirosoma. The sequence goes on from JANPJE010000063.1 coordinate 13,590, forward strand.
ATGGAAAATCAACGTAATAATCCGCTTTTATGCGATATAGAAACCGGGCTTTGTCAACTACCGCCCGCCTTACAGGAGCAGGAAGCCCAGGCGATAAGCGTGGAAAAGAAGCCGATAAAACTGATTTATTATACCGATCCAATCTGCTCCACGTGCTGGGGCATCGAACCCCAACTAAGAAAACTGAAACTCGAATATGGCAACATACTCGAAATAGACTATCGGATGGGTGGTTTATTGCCCGACTGGAGTTACAATAGCGGTGGGATAAGCAAGCCTTCTGACGTAGCACACCACTGGGACGAAGTAAGTCTTTATTACGATATGCCTATCGATGGGGACGTTTGGCTGGAAGACCCATTGCCTTCTTCTTATCCGCCATCAATTGCCTTTAAGGCCGCCCAATTGCAGGATACAGAGAAAGCGATCCGGTTTCTGCGTGAGATTCGCGAAATGGTTTTCCTAAGGAAGAAAAATATAACGAAATGGACGCATCTATCCGTGGCCGCTCAACGCGCAGGATTGGATGTAGCCAGG
>JANPJE010000064.1:0-2983 GCA_031425355.1 Spirosoma sp.
TACGGTCGGCGTGACGCATGGAGCATTGGCTATAACCAACGATATACGATTGGCGTGTGGGTCGGTAATTTTTCGGGGGTAGGCGTGGCCGAACTAAGCGGAGCCAACACCGCCACACCGCTGTTGTTTCAACTGTTTAACATACTGGATTACAATTCACCAGCGGGTTGGTTTAAGGCACCGAAAGATGCATCTAAACTGTCCATGCGGCTTATTTGCCCCGAAACAGGCGACGTTCCGGGTGATTTCTGCACCAATCCGGTGACCGATTATTGCATCATGGGGGTTTCACGGTATCGTCGTTGCCAGCACCGAAAAGCGGTATTTACGAATGCTGCCGGAACGATCTCATATTGTGCTCATTGCCGCCCCGACCGTGTTGACGGTGATACGTCTGGTGCGGTTCGACGGTCATACCCGAATGTGCTGCCAGACGTAATGGCGTTTTACGTGAGTCGTCATATTGCAATCGAAACCGCCCCCCCGCACAACCCGGCTTGTGAACGCGTTTTCGGCGAAGGAGCGGGTAAGGCTGGCCCTATGATAACCAGTTTGAACGGAGGCAGCGATTATTTCATCGACGCAAAACAACCCGCCGATATGGAGTTAAGTTGCCAGGTTGCCAATGATGTACAAACGGTATTCTGGTATCTGAACGATAAATTTTACCGCCGGGCCAAACCAGCCGAAGCCATATTTTTCAAGCCCCGACCGGGTGCTCTCAAAATTTCCTGCGCCGACGACAAGGGACGAAGCAGCGATCTGCGGATCGTAATAAGGCATGAATAATCACCTGTTTGTTTTGTTTTTCCGGCATTTATCAGCACTTTTCCAACTTAAAAAAACAGTCAATTCTCTATGAAACTCGTATTCTCGTTTGCTTTCACGCTGTTACTTATCAGAGCCGCATTTGCTCAACAAACTGCCGACCCCACTCAGGACCCAACGGCAACGGGCACTGCTTTTTTCAAATCCTTACTCGATGAGGATAGCAAAGCATTAGGAACGTTGATTGCTCCTGACCTTACACTCATCAGTTTCGATGGGCGGACGGTGGATGGGGATTTGCTGGTTCAAGGTGTTGGCGGTGGCTTTCTGGTTATCGAAACGGGCGCGATTTCCGATACCCGGACGCGGCAGTATAACAGCGACTCCGCCGTGATGACGGGCAACTGGAAAACAAAAGGCAACGTTCAGGGTCAGGCATTTGACAACAATATTGCCTTCTCGCTCGTGTGTGCCAAACAGAGCGGTGCCTGGAAAATTGTCAACGTACAGTTCACGCCCATGCGTCAGTAACCGTTAAGTAAGTCATGCCCGTATAAATTAGCCCGCTCAATAATTTTGAGTGGGCTTTTTCGTCTATATTGAGCCTCCTACTCCTCCAATTTGTATGCAAACCCGTCCGCATCTTCCGGTACGCCTTCTTCTATTTGCCTGTCTTGCTCCGTTTCTACTTATCCAGTGTTCCCGATTGTCGTTCAATGACGTATCGGTTATTGGGCGCAATTTTGGCGATGAGGTTCAGCAGACACAGAATCTGACGTTCACGTTCAATAAAAACGTTGGCCCAACAAATCAATTCGGCGACTGGGATTCAACGCAATACGTACGGTTTATTCCGGCGGTTCGCGGGAAATTCAAGTGGACAGCCCCCAATGAATTGGTTTTTTCGCCAACCCGCGCTTTCGACCCGGCCACCGATTACCGCGCCGAACTGACCGACGATTTACTGAAGCGGTCTGACAAAAAAGACCTGAAAGTTTCGGGCGATGACATTGCGTTTCATACGCCTTATCTGCAACTGACGAGTACCGAAAACTGGTGGTCGCGCTCCCGCGAAACGGGTCAGCCCGTAGCCAAAACACGGCTCAATTTTAACTACCCCGTTTCGTCGGCAGAGGTAGCGGGTAAGCTGGCCGTTTCAACCGAAAACAAGCTCCTCGTCGCACAAACGGCATCGGGCGACGTACCGAATTCGGTTGCACTAACCCTCACCAATGCCCCGGCGTTGAAAAATGAGCAACCGCTAACCGTCAAAGTAGACAAAGGGCTAAAGGTACCGAACACGGCTTATATCACGAAAGAAGCTATCGAAGAGACCAGTACGCTGCCCTCGCGCTACAAAGTCGAAATAGCAGATGTGCAGGCAACGTTTGAAAGCAACAGGGGCGTAGTAAGAGTCATTGCCACGCAGGAATTACAACCGGCCGAATTGAGTCAATATTATACCATTCAACCAACGATTGAAACGACCGCCGAACTGACCGAAAATGGTTTCATCATTCGGGGAAATTTCAACGAGGCCGACACCTACGTACTGACACTTACCGACCAGATTCGAGGGGTGTTGGGCACGAAATTGGATGAACCTGTAACCCGCGACCTATTCTTCGGGAAGATGCCCGCCAGCCTTCGGTTCGCCAATAAAAAGGCATTATACCTGTCGGCGAAAGGGGCGCGTAACGTAGGGCTGAACATTGTAAATGTGCCGAAAGTGCAGGTCAAAATTGCGAAGGTGTACGAGAATAACCTCCTGAATTACCTGCGCTCGAACCGCTACGAAGAATACAAGGAAAATGCCGCTGGTGAGTGGGGGCCGTCGGGGTCTTTCAATTACAGCGATGACGAATCGGGCGATTTGAGTGATGTGCTCGTTAGCAAAACCATCGAAACCACCGACCTGCCCAAAGTGCGGGGTGTTTCGGCCCTGAATCTGGCTCTTCCTGATCAAAACAATACGTTTAAAGGCGTTTATTTAGTCTCTGTCAGTTCAAAAGATGAAGCCTACTTGCAGGCCAGCCAATTGGTTTCTGTGTCCGATATTGGCCTCGTGGCCCGTCATACCAAAGACGAAGTACTGGTCTGGGCCAACTCGATCCGCACGGGCGAACCGCTACAAAGCGTTGACATAACGCTCGTTAGCAGCAACAATCAATCAATATATACGCTCAAAACCGACGGCACCGGCTTTGTCAAATTC
>JANPJE010000065.1:0-19644 GCA_031425355.1 Spirosoma sp.
GGGCTACTTTCTCGCCTGAAACGTTACCCGTTTTGGATACGATTTGATTTTCATACAAATAATCACCTGACTCGTTGTGGCGCAAATTGCGGGCTGTTACGCGGTCGTAGCTCCGGGAAGTATGCACGGCGTGGTTGAGCAGGTAGCAGTCCAGATCACCGTCGTGGTCATAATCAAAAAAAGCTGCCTGAGTCGAAAATCCCGTAAAATCCAGGCCATAATCAGCGGCTTTTTCGGTGAAGGTCGCGTCACCATTATTGATGTACAACTCATTGGCTCCTTCCAGACCCCGGAAATTACCAACCGCACACACGTAGATATCCAGAAAGCCATCGCCGTTTACATCGGCCATTGTCGAACCGGTCTGCCAGTCCGAAAATCCTTCGACACCAGCTTTCGCGGTGATGTCTTCAAATTTAAAATTGCCTTTGTTTAGGTATAATTTATTCTTGCCCTGATTCGAAACAAAGTACAAATCAGTAAGGCCATCATTATTTATATCACCTGCCGAAACTCCTCCACCGTTGTAAAAATAGAGGTAATCAAGAATATTGATTTTCTCGGTTGGTACGAGTTGATTAACAAAACTAATGCCCGTCTGAGTGGAATCGAGCACCTGAAAAAGTGGCTTCTCCGATCTGAATGAATCACAACCCGCCAATGCCATGGTACCAGCGGCAATAAAAAAAGCAATCGATTTCATCATTAGAATGGCAAACGATCAACGATACATAGCGATTAGATAAGCATCTGCTCATCCAGTATTCACTACGTATCATTGATCATTTTTTACTTGGTAGTGAGATTAAATAGTTGCGCCCGGTCGTTGTTCTTGGCCAGAATAAGCTGCCCCTGCCTCAACCGGGCTACGCGCCGAACCTGACCCCGCACGAAGAAACCGGAGACGGCCGGATTAACCGATTCATACTTAATGGTACCATTGGTGTTCTTCCCTTTGTTACGCAGCACAACGCCATAACTCGCATCATATCGGCCGATTTCGGGTAGTACGTCTAAGAAATTACCAGTCAGCACGAGGTCGGTTCGGCCATCGCGGTCGTAGTCAGCAAAAACGGCCCCGCAAACCGGTGAAAACTGCGCTTCGGCGGGCAAGGTCTGGAGTGTCAGATTTCCCTTTCCATCGTTGAGCAAAATAGCCGTCGCGCCCATAAACGATTGTTGGACAAGCGTTTGCTTCAATTGGTCTTCATCCAGAATTTCATCCATTTTTTTACCGGCATAATCGCCAAACTTCACAAATTTCTTCTTGATGGTCGGCACTGCTTTCTGTAGATCCTGCTTTAGCACCATCGGGTATAGTTCGCCCGTTTCGTCGGCACAATTGATAATTTGCTCGACCGTACCGTTGTGGTCAAAGTCGCCGACGTAGAGTTCAGCCGGGGTGGTTTGCGTTGCCCGGATTCGTGAATTCAATCCTAAATTTCCGATCACCATATCAAGGTCGCCATCGCCATCGGCATCGCCCGCCGTCACACAGTTCCACCAGCCATTGGTTTTCACTATTTCTCCCTGGGCATCCTTAATAGCCAGATCAGGATTCTGACTCAACTTGCCGCGTTTGTTTTCAAATACAGCTACCGGTGCCCAATCGCCCACTATAATCAGTTCGGGGAACGTATCGCCATTGAGATCGGCCCAGGTAGCCGCCGTTACCATACCTAATTTTTCGGAATCGGGCATCGACCGTTTGGTGTAATTCTTAAAATTTCCGGTTCCGTCATTTGTCAGCAGATAACTGGCCGGAGGGCGTCCGTACTGGCCCGAAATCATACGCGAACCAACGAACAAATCGATGTCGCCATCCTGGTCGAAGTCGGCAGCGGCAACGCACGAGCCGTTGGCTTTCAAATTAGGCAAACCGGCTTCGGAACGGGCAAACCCGCCTTTCCCATCGTTCAGGTAAAGCCGGTCGATTAGCTCTTCACTTTCGGCCTCAAATTCGTTACTGCCCGACACCACGTAGAGGTCTACATCTTTATCACCATCGGCATCGAACAGCACCGCATCAACTGATTCGTACGTAGTATCCTGACGCATGACGGCGGGTGTTTTATCCACAAATTTGCCATTAGTCTGCTGCATAAACAGCCGGGACGACTGCCCGCTGGCACCACCCAAAAACACATCGTCCAATCCGTCGCCGTTTACGTCTCCCGTGGCTAATGCCGGGCCTTGCGTGGAGAACTGCTGTTTTAGTAGAGCATCCCGATTATAGTCAACAAACGCACTTTCTTTATGCGCATAGTTCAGACCTGACGCGGCTGTATTGTCGGTAAATAACGGGTTTGCGTTTAGAACGCCCGGTTTCCATATCTGATTGGCGTCGAGCTGGCGAAGCGTCAAAAGTTGGTTTGCTTTAGGTTCTCGAATCGTTTGCATCCGGTCAATGCCGTTGATACGGTCAGGCCAGATCACCACTAATGAATCTATAAGCGGTTTATCGCCCAATCCAAACACCATTGTCAGATCGACTGATGATTGAAATCCGCGATTTGGCATTTGTTGAAGCAGTTGCATTTTATCTGCCTGATAAACGTACACCCGCGCGCCAATGGCATTTCGATTGAGAGCCGTTCCTTCTAGGTTTATTTTCAGATAATTTGTCTTATTCTTCTCGACCGATTGATTTTGATAAATCGAAACGGGAGCATTTACGTTGTTGACAATCAAATCCAGATCACCATCATTATCCAGATCACCGTAGGCCGCCCCGTTGGAAAAATCGGGTTCGGAGAGACCCCAATCGAAGGCTTTATTCGTAAATTGTAGATCGCCCTTATTATGAAAGGCGTAGTTTGGTACGGCTTCCGATGGCGCTTTGTCCAGAAACTCTTTGAAGTTAAAGGCTCTCTGCCGGGCTATCTGAGCCATATTCTCGCGATCGGCCAGAAAGTTTATAAAGTCCTGATCCGTTACGTCTTTAGCAATGCCATTCGACACAAATACGTCTTTCAGGCCATCGTTATCCATGTCGAAAATCAACGCACCCCAGCTCCAGTCGGTTGCCTGCACGCCCGAAAACCGCGCGATGTCGCTAAACGTTGGCAGTCCATTATTTTCGGGCTGATTTCCCTGATTCAGATGCAGCATGTTCTGCATAATCTGGTAGTGAAAATCGCGGTCTACTTTAATTTGTTCGAGGTCGTGGCTTTCAAAAGAAGAGGTTTTCTTCAGACGCCGGTCGTTGCCGGGCAACATATCGGTGATAAAAATATCGAGTTTGCCATCGTTGTTTATGTCAGCCACATCGGCCCCCATCGACGACAGACTGGTATGCGGCATCGACTCTTTAATCGACTCCCGAAACGTACCGTTATGATTATTGATGTATAAGTAATCGCGCTCGTAAAAATCGTTCGAGATGTAAATATCCGGCCAATTGTCGTCGTTCACATCGCCGATGGTAATGCCCAAACCAAAGCCGATCAAACTGCCGTAAATTCCGGCTTCTTCAGAAACGTCAATGAAAAGTGGAGAAGGCTTTTTAGTGCTTACTATTTCGCCATTGCGTTCATTCGTTCGCTCAACCATCAAGTTTTTGAACAGCTTGTGCCCACCCAGCGAATCCCGTTGGGACCGGAGATTGGCATAAGCCAGTTTACCAACGGGCATAAAACTATTGTTGAGCAGGTACATGTCGAGGTCACCGTCGCGGTCATAGTCAAAAAAAGCTGCGTGTGTCGAGAAGCCGCCATCGACCAGACCGTATTCGGCTGCTCGCTCGGTGAATGTGGGTACACCGTTCGCGCCGTTGCCGTTGTTGATGAAGAGTTCGTTTCCCCGGTTATCACCCGTGCGAATACCGGCATTACAGACGTAGATATCCAAACGACCATCGCCATTCACATCGGCAAATGTGGCACCAGTGCTCCAGGCACGCTTGCCCGCCACACCGGCTTTGGCAGTAATGTCGTCGAACTGTATGTTGCCGGAAGCAGCCACAGTCCGGTTAAGATACAGTTTGTTATCGCCCATGTTGGCGATCATCAGCACATCGGACAGGCCATCGTCATTCACATCGCCAATAGCAACTCCCCCGCCATTGTAAAAATTGCGGTAATTGAAAATGTTAAAATCTTTATCGTCAGTAACTGTATTGGCGAAGTTAATGTGTGTTTCGTCGGCAGATAATTTTCGGAACAGTGGGTCTGACGGCGTTTGTTCTGAGCGGCAACTGGCCAACAGGCCAATTATCAGAATCATTAAACAGATACGCATTAGTATAGGTGAATGGAAAACAAATCGTATTTATAAAGAAGACAGACTGAAAAACTTAAGGAGATCATGAGGTTTCAGGGACTACAAATATAACGAATCAAGACCGCTGGTTAGCCATTATTCGTTAATTAATTGGCTTTCAATCAGGGACTAAAGCAAAAGAGCAGACCTGTCCGGGCCTGCTCTTTTTACCTAACTCATTCCTGCTCTTTTTACCTAACTCATTATAGATTAATAACCTGGATTTTGTTTCAGGTTTGGGTTCAGCGATAACTGATCCTTCGGAATTGGGAACAGTGTACGGAAATCGCCCGAAGCAGGTTTAAAACGCCATGCCTTTGTGTATTGGCCAAAGCGAATCAAGTCCTGACGACGGTGGTATTCCCACGCCAGTTCGCGACCACGTTCAGCGAGGAGCGCGTCTGGCGTTAACGTAGCGAAATCGGGCATACCAGCCCGCTTACGAATTACGTTTACATCGGCCAGAGCCGCTGCTGTGTTGCCCAAACGCATATTTGCTTCGGCCCGCATTAAATAAACGTCGCCCAAACGATAGATAACGAAATCATTATCTTGATCAGAGAACGTATTGTTTTTTTGAATCTCGTATTTCTGGCTACGGGCACCAGCCAGACGACCAGCCGCACCGGCATCCATCGTGAACGCTGGAATCTCCGGCGTGAAGATCATGGGCAGGGCATCATCCATCAAAGGTTTTCCATCCGCTGCAAATTGCTGACCAACGATCCACATTTTCTTGCGAACGTCCTTGTCATCGAACGAATTGTAGAATTCCGTTACGGTGGCATAACCATTCCAGGGAGCCGTACCAATGTTGTACGTCAACTGGTTGAGGTAGTGAAGCGTCCGCATTTGAATATTCATGCCGCCCCGCTTCGACTTATCGAACGGTGTGGCCAGAATAATTTCCTGTGAATTCTGATTCTGGATGGCGAAGTTGCTGAAGAAGTCACCTGAAATCTGGAATTTACCCGATTTGATGAGGTTATCACTACGCAGAATGGCATCGGCCCAGCGAGGTGTACCTGTATATACCTGCGCATTCAGGTACATCTTGGCCAGAATCATGTCCGCTACGTGCTTGTTCATACGGCCATAAAAGGCACCACCCGATACATCACTCAAATTCGGATATACGGCCAGCAATTCCTTCTCGACGAAAGCAAATACTTCGGCACGGGTATTCTGCTTTGGTGTAGCCGCTCCTACCGCATCCGAAATGATAACGTTACCAAACAGGTCCATTGCCTGATAGTGGAAAAAGGCACGCAAAGCTCTTAGCTCTGCCTTCGTTTTCTCATCCGTAATCGTACCTAACTGCTGGTTGATAGACGTAATGTTGTTATAGCACCAAGTCCAGGGGCCATTGAACTGACCATTATCTGTGATTGGATCCCAGGTGTGCTGGTACAACCGTTTCCAGTTATCGCCATCTTTCCAGTCGCCACCCCGAGTTGGTACGATTTGCTCGTCGGTTGTAGCGTTAAGAGCGTTCATGTTACCAAAGTAATCGCCCAAACCATTGTACAAAGGGCCAATCAAGGCTGCCTGTTGCCCGGCGGTGCTACCGAATGTGCCGCTGGTTGGGATAACGTCGTAGGTTGTCTCGGTTAAATCGGTGCAAGCCTGACTTGCTACCATTAACACTGAGCAGCCCAGAAGCAATTTTATGTTTGTTCGTTTCATAGAAGTTTTTGATAATTAATCAGTTACAGCGCTTATGTCCACTTGAACCATTTACGCTGTGTTAATTAAAAAAGTTTTCACAAACCGACTATTTTTTTGTACAATACCCGGTTTGTGAAAAGAACCCGTTTAGAACGTCAGGTTAAGGCCTAACTGGAACGTACGGGTTTTTGGATAAATCCCACTGGCATCCAGACCAACACTGTTTGGTGCCTGAGCAAACGTGCTTGGCAAGTCTCCTTTAACCTGCAGTTCAGGATCAACACCTTTGTATTTGGTAATGATGAACAGGTTGTTACCACCGGCGTAAACACGTGCATTGCTAATATATTTGCTGGCTGGCAATGGAATGTTGTAACCAATTTGCCAGTTGTCGAGCCGCACGAACGTACCGCTCTCAAGCCAGTTGGTCGACAGTACGTTCACGCCATAGTTTACAGGCAAGGTCGTCACGTCTTTCAACATATTGGTTTCCAGAATCGAACCCGGAATCATCAAGTTTGACCGCAAGTTATTCAAAATGCTGTTACCAAATGTTCCGCGAAACTGGAAATTCAGGTCGAATCCTTTGTAACGGAAGGTGTTGATAAACGACGCATTCAGGAACGGCTGCGGATTACCCTGTTTAATGGGCGAGCCAGCCGTAATGGCAGCAGCCGCATCAGCTTTCGATACGTCCGTTACCGGTGTATCACCCGTAGCCGCCTTCAGCAATGGCTGACCATCAGCCGAATAGCTTCCGGTGAACGTTGGCACGTTATTAAATTCACCCAATGATTGACCTGGCACTAAGTAAGAAGCAAATACATCGGATAAACCACGACCGCCAAACGCATTAAAACGAACCTGTCCATTACTGAACTGATCGTTTGATAGCGAGACAATTGTGTTTTTGTTGTATGCACCTACCAACCGCGAATTCCAGACGAAATCACCTTTCTGAATAATGTCGCCACCAAAGGCCAATTCAAATCCGCTGTTACGCATCGAGCCTACGTTAGCCAGAATGGTATTGGCAAAATAGGTCACACCGTCGGCAGGTACCGAATACGGATAGAGCATGTCTTTAGTCAGCTTGTTGTAATACTCAACCGTGCCTGAGAACCGACCGCCTATCAACTGAAAGTCCAGTCCTATATTCGAGGTCGTCAGAACTTCCCATTTCAGGTTCGGGTTTGCATTTTGCGTGATGCCATAACCTGGCAGAAAGTCGCCCAGCGTACCGTCATAATAGGTTCCCTTCTGTCCATACAACTGGACAGAGTTGTACGCCGAAATACCTTCTGAGTTACCCGTTGCGCCATATCCAACCCGGAGTTTCAGGTAATTGAGCGTATTGCTCTTTGGGAAGAACGGTTCGTTGGTGATTGTCCAGCCAGCCCCTATCGATGGAAAAATACCCCATTTGTTGTTCGCTCCAAATTTCGAGCTACCATCCCGGCGTACCGTGGCCGTTACGTTATACTTGTCATTCATGTTCAGCGTTGCCCGACCGAAGAACGAAATCAACTTCGACTGGTTGCGGTACGAGGTTGCGTAGTTGTTAGCAGGACTAACTAACGTACCCGATCCTAAGCCTAAATTGTTGAAGTTGATGTCAGGACTTACGAAACCATTGTTTGCCGCGCCAAAACCATCATTGTCAAACTGCTGGTAAGAGTACCCGCCCAATAATGAGTAATTGCTGTTTTGAGTGCCAAATCCTTTCGTGTAGTTGGCGGTCAATTCCATCAGTTTGGTATTCGCTTCACCGAAGTTCCGACCAGCCCGTCCATTACTGGCCGAGTTTGCTTTAATAGTCGGATTGGTACTGAAGTTATTGACCGTGTTGTCCCGCTGTAACTGACCACTCACGCCTACCGTCAGGCCATCCAGAATTTCGTAGCGCAGATTGACACCACCCTGCAAATACCGCTGAACGCCAACGCTTATATTCGTTTCCAGCATAGCAACCGGATTGAACAGGTCGAAGCTACCACCTACCTCATAATATGACCCATCCGCATTGCGTACAGGCAGCGTAGGCAGGAACGTAGTAGCTCGGGCAAGAATACCACCGGCATTTGGCGCACCATTAACGAAATTCTCCGGAAAATCCCGGTTCGTTTCCGAATAGGACAGATTGTACTGGATGTTCAATCGGTTGTCGAACGCCTTTTGGTCCAGGTTAATCCGACCGGTCAACCGGTCAAAACCAGTTTTCTTGATGACACCCTCCTGCTGTATGTAGTTCAGCGAACCACGGTAGCTAAATGTTGGTGAACCACCCGCAATAGCAATATCGTGGTTGTTTACGATAGCGTTCCGCGTGATTTCCTTCACCCAGTCGGTGTTGTTGTTACCAGCCGGAAAACGCTGTAAATCGCCCAAAGCTGCTGCGCCCTTGATCTTGGTCACTGCATCCCGGTAGCCCGGTCCGTCTAATAAATCAAGCCGATTCGAAATGGTCGATACACCAACGTAGTTGTTGAACGACACGGTTGTTCTACCCGACTTACCACGCTTGGTCGTAATCAGAATAACACCGTTAGCAGCCCGTGAGCCATAAATAGCAGCCGCCGAAGCGTCTTTCAATACGTCCATAGACTCGATATCCTGCGGAGAGATTGTATTAATCGGAACACCAATCATACCATCCACTACGTAGAGCGGATCAGAACCGCCCGCCAGCGAGGTATAACCCCGCAAACGAACCGTTGGGTTCTGGTTTGGGTCACCCGATGCCTGCGTAATAACCAGACCAGCTACTTTACCCTGAATGGCCTGCAGCGGATTAGGGTTTACACCGGCGTTAAAGTCCTTTGCACTCACCTGTGTAACAGAACCCGTAAGGTCTTTCCGCTTAGCCGTACCGTAACCCACCACCACAACTTCTTCAAGTGCTTTGGTATCGTCGGCCAGCTTCACGTCCACTGCCGAGCGGTTTCCAACAGCTACTTCCTGCGAGGTATAGCCGATAAAGCTCAACACTAGTGTTGCGTTGTCTGGCACGTTGGCCAGCGAGTATTTACCTTCAGCGTCGGTGTTCGTACCGCGCTGCGTACCTTTAATCTGTACGCTCACACCGGGCAACGATGCGCCCGAAGGGTCACTTACTGTACCCGTTACAGTACGGCCTTGTGCCCATACCGCTGAGTTACTTAACAGCAGCATTACCAGCATCACCAAAAAGCTAACAAACGATTTTTGGTTAAACGACTGGGGTTGGAACGTTCCAACCTGACCTACGTTGCCACCGAAGCGGTTTAATTTGTAGGATTTATCCATCATAGGTTTACAATAAAAATGATTGATTATTGATTTTTGGCAAGATTAAGACCTACTCTTTTACACGGTTAACTAATTGAAACTCATTCGTACTACTACCTTATTTATTCCAATTGTATCAACTATGTGAGAATTTATAGAATCTAAACCTGAACCATTTGGCGAATTACATCATGTTGTAACAAAAATACAAATGACACTCGGTTAAAATTGACGCGTTTGGCGTTAAAATCGTATCATAATATTTCTTAAATTAATTAAGTAGCCTTGCACTAATTCATCACCGGATGGGTCACTCAATAAGTCTATAGACTTATAATCAGGTTGTTACACTATAAATTTTCGAGTCAAAAATGTAATTATTCTTAAAAAGAGACGTATGTAATTTTCCTTGCGCTGTTGTAAAAAATTTGTAGTAAATACACGTAATTTTGCTCTGTATTATCATCGGCTGACTACCCGTGAGCCGCTCGTGTCCCTCCATGCTTGTGGAATCCCTCAAAAACTTATCCGATCAGCTTACCGGCGACCTCTTCCATGATGCTACGCATCGAACCCTGTATGCAACAGATGCATCGTCGTATCGGGAGATGCCGACAGCCGTTGCCATTCCCAAAACGATTGACGATCTGAAGACGCTCATTGCGTTTGCCCGAGAGCATAAAACAGCGCTGATTCCCCGAACGGCCGGAACATCGCTGGCCGGTCAGGTTGTGGGCAACGGTATTGTTGTCGACGTATCAAAGCATTTTACAAAGATTCTGGAGGTTAATACCGAAGAGCGTTGGGTACGCGTGCAGCCGGGCGTTATCCGAGATGAACTCAATCAGTTTCTACGACCACACGGCTTATTCTTCGGCCCTGAAACGTCAACTGCAAACCGGGCCATGATCGGTGGTATGGTGGGCAATAACTCCTGCGGTTCGAACTCCGTCGTTTATCGGGCCACCCGTGAGCATACGCTATCGGTAAAGGTGCTGCTGGCCGATGGGTCGGAAGCGGAGTTCGGCCCAGTGAGCAACTGGGATTTTACAAAACAGGTAAGTGAAGCCAGCCGCAGGAACGGCTCCGCAACGCTGGCCGATACCATTCTGCTCAAGACAAACTCCATTCTGTCGGACCCGGCAAATCAGGCCGAAATTCGGCGAAATTTCCCCAAGAAAACCATCGAACGACGTAACACCGGCTATGCGCTGGATGCACTGCTCGACATGGGGCCGTTTACGCCGGATGGCGAGCCATTTAATATGGCCAAGTTCATCGCTGGCTCGGAAGGGACGCTTTGTTTTATTACCGAAATCAAGCTCAATTTGGTGCCTTTGCCACCGAAAGAAAGCGGTTTAGTCTGCGTACACTGTCATTTTATTGATGAGTCTTTGCGGGCTACGCTGGTCGCGCTCAACTATAAACCATATGCCGTTGAACTGATCGACGACATCATTCTGGAACGGGCAGATACGAATCCAGAACAGCGCAAAAACAGCTTTTTTGTTCAAAAAACGCCCAGCGACCATTTCCCGATTATCTTGGTCGTTGATCTGTCGCGCGACACACGGGCCGAGATTGAGACGCTTGCCGCCAGCATGATCGCCGATATGCAGGCCGCAGGAATGGGCTACCATTATCCACTGTTGTTCGGCGACGATACCAAAAAAATATGGACGCTTCGCAAGGCTGGTTTAGGCTTATTAGGCAACCTTCCCGGTGATGCAAAAGCCGTGGCCGTGATTGAAGACACCGCCGTTGACGTGCATGATTTACCGGATTACATCCGCGACTTCAACGAGATTTTGACGAAGCATAACATGCACTCGGTTCACTACGCTCATGCGGGTTCGGGCGAATTGCATCTACGGCCCATCATTAACCTCAAAACCGAAGAAGGGCATCGACAGTACCGGATGATTGCCGAAGAAATCGCTACGTTAGTTAAAAAATACGACGGTTCCTTATCGGGTGAGCATGGTGACGGACGACTCCGGGGCGAGTTTATCCCGCAGATGGTTGGTGCGCATAACTACGAGCTGATGCGTCAGATTAAGCACACCTGGGACCCCAAGGGCATTTTCAATCCGGGAAAAGTGGTCGAAACGCCCCCGATGGACACGTTTCTGCGGTATGAAGCAGGCCAGCAAACGCCTGAATTCAAAACGTACTTCCGATACAAAGATCAGAACGTACTGCAACATGCTGAGCAGTGTAACGGCTCCGGTGATTGCCGCAAAACCGAGGCTTCGGGGGGAACGATGTGCCCCAGCTACATGGCGACCCGCAACGAAAAAGATTCGACGCGGGCACGGGCCAACATTCTGCGCGAAATGCTGACGCGTTCGCCGAAAGAAAACCGATTCGACCATGAGGAGATCAAAGATGTATATGACCTCTGCCTGTCGTGCAAGGGATGCAAAAATGAATGCCCGTCGAATGTTGACGTAGCAAAACTGAAAGCTGAGTTTTTACAGCAGTATTACGACGCGAACGGTGTTCCGATCCGGTCGCGACTGATTGCTAATTTTGCCCGGCTGTCAAGTTTGGCATCACTCGTCCCTTGGGCCTGGAATGGGGTTTTGGGCACGCCTTCGCTCCGGCGCATCGCCAACCGGATGGTCGGTTTTCACCCTGACCGGACAATGCCGTCAATGGGGAAAACGACCGTAAAAAACTGGTTTAAGGCTCACCGTTCACAAGTAAAAATTCCTGCTGAGGGCACCGAAAACCGTTCGCTAAAAACCGTAAACCTGTTCTGCGACGAGTTTACGAACTTCAATGATGTTGAAGTCGGGCAGAAAGCCATTCAGTTATTCGAGCGGCTGGGCTATACTGTTGTCATTCCCGAACATGGCGAAAGCGGGCGGGCAGCTCTGTCAAAAGGCATGCTGAAGTACGCGAAAACGCTGGCGGAGAAGAATGTTCGGCTTCTGAAAGACATTGTCTCTGCCGATACGCCATTGGTTGGGCTGGAACCATCAGCCATTTTGACTTTCCGCGATGAATATCCTGATCTGGTCGATGAATCGCTGATAGCCGATGCCAAACGGTTAGCCGAAAACGCGCTGACTTTCGAGGAGTTTTTCGCCCGTGAAATTGACGCGAAACGAATCTTGCCGGACGCGTTTACCAACGAAGCCCGTCTGATAAAACTGCATGGACACTGCCAGCAAAAAGCGGTTTCGTCGTTGGTGCCGAGTAAAAAAGCATTGTCGTTACCCAAAAACTATACGGTGCAATTGATTCCGTCGGGTTGCTGCGGCATGGCCGGTTCGTTCGGATACGAAGCTGAACACTACGATGTTTCCATGAAGATTGGGGAGTTGGTCTTGTTTCCAATCGTTCGACAACAGCCTGACAATGTGCTCATTGCCGCGGCCGGAACCTCATGCCGACACCAGATTAAGGACGGTACAAATCGCAAATCGCAGCATCCAGCCGAAATTTTATTTGATGCGTTGACGTGAAGCACGTAGCCCCTCGCTTACTTCTCAAACGGCCATTGTTTTCTAACACCCGCCGATATCAGGAACGCTATTATTCCTGCTCCAATGACGGTCAGGCCCGAAAGCATGAATGTCAGACCGGTTGAGAAGAAAATGAACAGCCATATCCCGATAACCAGCACGACCGGAACGGGATAAAGCGGCATTCGGAAAGGAAAATCAGCGGCTGCACGTCGACGGTGCAATAACAATAGTCCGACGGCCTGGCCTACGAACTGTATGACAATGCGCATGGCCAGAATAGCCATGATCACATCACCAAGCCGAAACAGCATACTGAATATAAAACCCAACCCGCCCAGAAACAGCAGTGATACATAGGGAAACTGGCGGGTTGGGTGCAGTTTGGCAAACACCCGAAAAAACTGACCGTCAACAGCAGCGGCATACGGTACACGTGAATACCCAAGCAGCACGGCAAACAGCGATGAGAAGGCCACCAACAGCACCAGAACCGTTGCGAATTGAGCAGCACCAGCGCCGTAAAGTGTCTCGACAAATGTACTGACAATGAACTGACTATCCTGCGCAATCCGCCAGGGGACTACGCTCACGACGCTCAAATTCATCAGCAAATACAGTGCGGCAATACCCGCAATGGAGATGAACATGCTGGCAGGAATGTTGCGCGTTGGCCGTTGGATTTCGCTGCCCAAATGACAGACATTATAATAGCCGAGGTAGCAGTAAATCGTTTTGACGGATGCCTGTCCCAGCCCAGCCGCAAGTACACCGCCACTCACCGAACCAATGGATTCGAACGTTTCGGCCAGCGGAATACGGGCGTTACTCAACCCACCAATAATTATCCAGCCGAGGGTCAGCAAAACGGCTCCCCACATGACCAGACCTATTTTGCCAATAGAGTCGATCTTTCTGTATAGTAAAGCAATGATAACCAGCACGATTCCACCCGAAACGACTTTCCGTTGCCACTCATCCAGCGGCATCAGATAAGACGCATACTGAGCAAAACCAATGGCCCCGGAAGCAATCACCAATGGAGCCTGAATCAGCGTTTGCCAGACGTACAAAAATGATAGCATACGACCCCAGCGTCGCTCACCATACGAAATTTTGAGAAAATTGTAGCTGCCTCCTGCCTGCGGGAAGGCGGCACCTAACTCAGCCCAAACGAAGGCATCAATCAGCGATACGAACGCCCCCAACACCCACGCCCACAGAAACAGCGGCCCGCCGAGGGTTTTGATTATTAACGGCAGCACCACAAACGGACCGATGCCAACCATGTCGATCATGTTCAGCGCGGTGCCCTGCAAAAGCGTCAGGCGACGGGGCAAATCAGATGGAGCAACAGCAGGGTCGGGAGCACCCTGCGCCTGTGAAAACCGTTCGGGGGACGTAGAGTCGATCAATACCGTAACGAGCGAAAAGAACCATGAATCAGACTATCAGCCAACGGTAACATACGCGTTAAAAGTTCGTTTTGCTTCCTTTGATCCCGTTCGGGTTATCTTCATAAACCCAAAAGCCCGACACTCTGAGTGAGCACCGGGCTTTTGGGCAACAGGTAACAGATTTACTTAATTCATCAACTGATCGAACGTCAGGCTAACGTAGTACATTGAGCCAACGCTTGGGTTGCCCCACGCCTGCGTGTAGAGTTTGCCGGTCAGGTTAGTACCGCCAATTTTCAGGATCGACTTGATGCCCGAAAGTTTCTTGCTGACCTGGGCGTCGAGTGTGCTGTAAGCAGGTACAATGGTCTGCTTGCGGGCCGTGGCCTCGGTATTGCCAAAGCTTCCTTCCCACAGAAATGAATCCTGAGCGCGATAAATTATGTTGAAGCCGAAACCCGTACCGCCAACATTCCGATTACCAAATGACAGGTTATAGCGGTTCTTCGGCGTATTGAAGAACGTAACAAAACCTGCTGGAATCTCGGCCTCATCAATCAGGTAGTTCGATGATATGTTCGCTCCGATTGAATAGTTTCCTGGTAGCAGATAATCGGCACCGATGGCCCAGCCAGCATTCTTCAACTGCGTTGGCGAGTTAACGGGATACGAATAAACATTACGCGTCGTGCCACTGATCAATTGCAGTGTCGAAGCGGGATCAGTGAGCGAAACCGGGTTTTTACCCTGAACCACAACCTGACTGCCTAAGAAGTTAAGGAACCGGTTGTAATAGTAATATGCGTCGATGAACAGCTTATTGCCAATCAATCCTTTGTAGCCCACTTCGTATGTTTCTACACGCTCAGGGTCATAACCGGCGTTGGGAGCCGTTTTCAGCAGAGCGAGCGCCTGTGGAAAGGCGGCCTGACCACCCTGTTGCAACGTAGCACCGAAAGCCTGTACAGACTGGAGCGTGTAAACCGGACTGGTGCCAAAGTTATATTTCTGTTTCAAAAATGGCAGACCCCCAATCAGGCGGGCAGTGGGCGTATTCAGATCGATGTACTGATCCTGCGTCGTTGGGATACGGAAACCGCGTTGGAATGACCCCCGGAAGTTATGCACTTTGGCTACCGTCAGCACTGCCGAAAAACGGGGACTTATCTGTGCTTTGAAGTTCTGATTTTTGTCATAACGTACCGAAGCCGTCAATTTCAGCACGTCAGCCAGTGTTTTCGACGCCTGAGCGTATGCACCGTATTCGTCGATGGTGAATTCTTTACCACCTTCATCGCGGGCAAACAGCGTACCTTCCGAATTGAGCGCGTACCGACGGATGTTTCCACCAACGATCAACTCAATCGTTTTGGGATCAATCTGCTTGCTGAAATTGTACATGACCTCACCGTGATACAGATTGGTTTTATCCAGAAACCGCGCGCCAACGCCCTGTGCGTTACCCGGAATAGGCCTGCCCGAAACCTCTTCCAATGCCCTCTGGAACTCAGGTGTTCCCGGCAAATAGCGCCCTAAATCGGCGGCTGAACGCGCCTGATTCAGCAGATTTGTTTGCTGGCTGTTGGCGTAAGCCTGTGCTGCGGCCAGTGCGGCCGCCGGTGCCTGCCCAGAACCCAGAGCAGTCAGGTAAGCGCCTGCATAGCCCTGAAAAGCAGATTGTGCATAGGCCCCAAAGTAGGTAGGAAACCATTTAGCTGCGCTTCCACTCCAGGCTTCGTTGATACCCTGACCCATGATTGCGGTTGCGTATGCATCGCCCGAGCGTTCCTGCGTGGTGTAGCCCCGCACAAAGAAATTAGATCCGCGCAATTCGAGTTTATACTGACCCAGTTGAAACCCTTTGATATAATACCGGTCGGCACCCGTGTAAACGGTCGTTCCCGTACCCCAGTTGGCCTGCACGATGGCTTCAACATTTTCATTTAAGCGATAATGCAACGCACCGTTCAGTTTCAGGTTGGTGGCGTCGTAATTGACCAGATCACTTTCCTGATAGCCCGTCCGTGAAATATTCAGGTTGGGAATGATATTGTTGAAAATCTGCTGGGGCGTCAGACCCGTAAGTTGCGGCAGCGTTCTATTGCCCGCCTGCGGAATCTGCGTAGTGGCAATAGCCCCTAAAATGGCCGATGTGCCATTCGCTCCTGTTCCGGGCTGGCCATTGCCCAACAGATTAGAGTACAGGTTCGCGCTGGCATCGCCGTAAATATTGACACCATCATAACCGGGATTACCGGCGCGGTTACCGGATTCGAGGTTGTTGCCATTTGAAAAACCCTGATCGCGATAATCAGTTGCCTGCCAGTCTTTTGCCGTCAGGTACGAAACGCCAACTTTAATAGCGAATTTGTTATTGAACGCTTTGGCATACCGAAAAGCAGCATCGTAGAACGGTGTCGTCTGTGTTGTGCGATTGCTGGCACTCATCACCCCCGCTTTAGCATACGCGCTCAATCCCTGATAGAGAAAAGGGCTTTTGGAGGTCATAAGCAGCAATCCGTTAATGGCATTGGGACCATAGAGCGCAGAAGCCGCACCGGGCAGCAGTTCAACACTCTCCAAATCCAGTTCCGACACCCCGGCAATGTTACCCACCGAGAAGTTCAGCCCCGGTGCCTGGTTGTCCATGCCGTCGAGCAGTTGCACAACGCGCGTATTTCCGTTCGACCCAAATCCCCGCACGTTGACCGACTTAAAGGTCAGGCTCTGCGTGCTCATATCCACCCCCTTAATATTCTGCAACGCATCATAGAACGTAGCAGCCGGGGTGGATTGGAACGAGCGAATGTCCAGCCGCTCGACCGATACCGGCGACTTGAGCACACTTTCCTCAACCCGCGAAGCCGACACCACAACTTCCTGACCCATCGTCACCTGCTCCTTCAGCGTCACGTTCAGATCGGTACGGTCGCCATTGATAACAAACTCCTGAGTCTGAAAACCAACTGCCGAAACAGCGACCGTAAATGGTGTTGCTGTGTTTGTTGTGAGCGAGAAATTGCCCTTTTGGTCAGTAATGGTTCCTATAACCTTCCCCTTCACTGCGATGCTGATGCCCGCCAGTTCTTCTTTTTTGACATCGTCGGTCACTTTGCCAGCGATACGTGTCTGGGCAAGGATTTCCGTGGGGAGCAAACAGGATAGGCCCCAAATCAGGAAAGAATAAATAATTAATTTACGCATGAATGAACAGTTAAAGTTAACAGATGATCCTTATAGGTATTTAGACGTTAAACATACGGAGAAGTCTTCTTTTAGTTCAATTTTTTCTTGCAATTAAGAAATTTTTACTCGCTCTGAACAATTATTCGAGTGTCTGGTGACGATAAAAAGTAAATTCAAAGGTGTATCTTCTTTATTATCAGACAACTTTCTCAACCGAAATTTTCCTGATGTATATGACAAACGAATCGAACCAGGACCGCCGGGATTTTCTAAAAACCTCCGGCCTCTTAACCGGCAGTGCCTTATTGAGTAGCCTGCCATTCCAGACAAAAGCAAACCCAGGCTACCATTTTTCGGCAAACGATACCATAAAAGTAGCCCTCATTGGTTGTGGCGGACGGGGTAAGGGCGCAGCTCAACAAGCCCTCAATACGAAGCAAAACGTTAAAATCGTCGCGCTGGCGGATGCTTACCGAGATCGCGTAGACGATGCCTACAAAGTGCTAAATGAGCGTGGCCTGAAAGCCGCCGATGGAACGCCCAAAGTAGATATTCCGGAAAATCATAAGTTTGTTGGTTTCGAAGCCTATAAACAGGCAATCGCTTTAGCCGACGTAGTGATTCTGGCCAGCCCGCCGGGCTTCCGCCCAAGCCATTTTGAAGAAGCCGTTCGACAAGGGAAGCAGGTTTTCATGGAAAAACCCGTAGCTACCGATGCGCCTGGCGTTCGGCGGGTGCTGGCTGCTGCCGAGGAAGCCAAACGCAAAAAACTAAATGTTGTTGTGGGATTGCAGCGACGTTATCAGCCCAGCTACCGGGAGATGATCAAACGCATCCACGACGGTGCACTCGGCGACATTGTGGGCGGACAGGTCTACTGGATTAGTGGGGGCGTCTGGCAGAAACCCCGCCAACCGAACCAGAGCGAAATGGATTACCAGATGCGCAACTGGTACTACTTTAACTGGCTCTGTGGCGACCATATCAATGAGCAACACGTGCATAATATCGACGTAGCAAACTGGGTAAAAAACAGTTACCCGGTATCCTGCCAGGGAACGGGCGGGCGGCAAGTACGTAACAGCAAAGATTATGGCGAAATTTTCGACCACCACATCGTTGATTTTGTTTATGCCGATGGTACAACCATTAATAGTCAATGCCGCCATTATGAAGGCACCTACAGCCGGGTGGACGAGATGTTCATTGGCACGAAAGGGAAAGTTGAAGGCATGGAAAAGAAAAGTAGTGCCCTCTTAGGCTACAATGGTCAGCCTATTTACACGCACAATGCCAAAGCCGACGGCAACCCGTACCAGATTGAACACGATGAACTGTTCGAGGCCATTGCCAAAGGCGAATACAAATTTGCCGACGCCGAACGGGTAGCCAAAAGCACGATGACCGCCATTATGGGCCGCATGGCAACGTATTCCGGTAAAGTGGTGAAGTGGGACGAAGCCTTAAACTCGCAAATTGATCTTTCCCCCACCACGCTGGCCTGGGACGCTATGCCCAAAAGCCTGCCAGATGCGAATGGATTGTACCCGATTGCCGTACCGGGGAAAACAGTGACGGTATAAAGATGCGAAGTGCCACATTCCTATAAAAACGGGGCCGACTGCCACTTGTGCAGTCGGCCTTTTTTGTTTTCCAGAATCAGCAGTTTTGTTCCGGGAAAACGCTTCAGCAATCGGCGGCTTTTTGGCAATCCGGCCACGCTGAATACTTTCGTGAGGGCGTCGGCGCGGTAGCCGTCGGGAGCCAGTACCGTTGCCCGAACAAAGTGCCGCAACCCCAATCCCGAACGCGGGTTCATGACGTGTGAATAGCGTCTGCCATCATGTTCCAGAAAGCGGTACGTATCACCGGAGGTAGTGATGGCGGCATTGGTCAACAAAATCGTTGTTGTGTCATCCTTGCCGATTCTGCCGGTGTCGATGCTTACCCGCCAACCCGCGCTATTTGGTGGCGCATCACTGGCCCGGATATCCCCGCCGAGGTCGATCAGTGCAGAATTGATACCGAACCGATGCAATACCTGCAACGCTTCATCAACGGCAAACCCCTGCCCGATACCGCCCACATCCAACCGCATCCCGGTTCGCTTTAAGTGAACGGAACGAGTTGCACTATCCAATTCCATCAGTCGGTAACCCACTGACTTTCTGGCCCGCCGTCGTTCCTTACCCGTCGGAAACGTCTTTTGCCGAACAGCTCTGCGCCACAGCAGGGATAATGGGCCAACAGTCGGATCAAAACGTCCGTTCGAGTGTTGTGCAATGGTTTTCGCTTTTTGCAGCACATCGAATAGCTCCCCCGAAACGGGCACCCACGTACCGGAGCCGCTGGTTGCCGAGAGCCGGTTAATTTCAGACCCATCCAAATAATCA
>JANPJE010000066.1:0-21173 GCA_031425355.1 Spirosoma sp.
TTGCCCGACGCGGCCCGTATTAGAAACTGCTCAAGCGTCAGTTCAAGCCCGTAATTTCGCCCCCGCCCGGTGTTCGTCAAGGCCCGGTCGGTGAACCCATCGAAGCGGTTAACGATTGCAAACGCGTCGTGTTGACTGGCACTTACGGGAATGTTAAATAGAGACTGGTAATACGTTTCAACTTTCAGTCGCAGCGGTGGCGCGTCGCTCTGGCTGTTGAGCCGTTGGTCGTAAGCCAGTACGTAATGATGCGAACGCGAAAAACCCAGATCTCGGTTGGATGTTGCCGAGGAGCCGTCCGCCGGGTCGGTTGGGAGCACGAAATACGTAGCCGGGTTCTGCAACTGGCTGTGCAAACCATAACCCAAACTGATTGATTTGTTGGGAGCGAAGGCCCAGCGAACGGAGCCGCGCGGTTCCAGTGCCGACGTACCGTTGAGCGACAGGTGCAAATAGTGCAGCCCCGCATTGATGGTCAGTTGCTCCGACAGCCGGTAATTCCACTGCCCAAACGCCTGCATCGTGCTGGTCTGGTCGCTCACCCGAACGCGCGTCAGCACCTGTTGCTGCTCCGGTTCCCACGATTTCTGCGAGAGATCATAGAGCAGTTGCGTACCAATCAGCCCGGTTCGGAATGTATGTTGCGCATTGATTTTATACGTCAGCGTCGTGGAAAGAATGCGTTTTTGCATGATGTAAGCTTCGTTATCCCGCTCCGATGCTGCATACCCGCTGGCTGGTTCCAGTTGATCACCCCGGTATCGGTTTTCGTAACCGGAAATCAGGGCGACACTTTTCAGCAGGGTTTTTCGGCCAATGGGCAGCGTATGCGTTAGTCCGGCGGCACCCGTGTTGGCCCGGAAATCTTCGTTGTAACTGTCATAATCAGACTCCCATTTTGTCGAATCGGCGGGGGCGTTGATTTTGCTGCTGCTCAATCCGCCAAAGCCAAAGAGCGTAAACGTACCGGCCTTTCGGGTGGGCAGATACACATTGAATGACAGATCCTGAAACACCCGGTCGCCGGTGCCAATATCGACCCCTAATTTCGTGATCAGCCCAAGTGTCGAGTAGCGGTAATTGACCAGAAACGAGCCGGCATAGCCTTTCGCAATAGGTCCCTCGGCGGCTACGTCCAACCCCAGAACACCCGCCTGCACGGTGTATTCGCGTTTGGTGTTGTTGCCCCGTCGCAGTCGCAGATCGAACACGCCCGACAGTGCGTTGCCGTATTCGGCGGGGAACGCACCGGTCAGAAAATCGGAATTTGCCAGCAGTTGGGCACTCAGGATCGAGATGCCACCGCCCGCCGTTCCCAAACTGGAAAAGTGGTTGGGGTTCGGAATTTCGACGCCTTCCATGCGCCATAGCAACCCGTTCGGCGCGTTTCCCCGGATAACGATGTTATTACCCCCATCATCGGCCCCCACCACGCCCGCGTAGGCAGTTGCCATGCGGGCCGGATCGTTGACGGCTGCGGCAAATTTCTGGGTTTCTTCCACCGAAAACGTCCGGGCCGATACCGCAGCCATCTCATTAATCGGTCGATCTTTTTCGACGGTTGGCTTCACGGTTATTTCCGATAACTGGCTAACGGCTACTTCGAGGGCGATGCTTAGCACCAGCTCTTTACCCGCATCCACGGTGATGTTTTGCAAAATGGCCTGCTTATAGCCGACCACACTGATTTGCAGACTTTGTCGACCAACGGGCACCTGCGCGAGCCGAAACTGACCACTGGCATCGGTGCTGGTGCCTTTCGTTGGCATACTGTTGAGCAACACGACCGTGGCACCGGGCAGGGGCGTTTGCAGACTTTGATCGACGACAATGCCCCGGATGGTTTGGGTTAGTGGCTGAGCCTGAAGGGATAACGTAGTAAGAAAGAGACAGAGGAGTAACAGCCTTCGAAAGAGGAACATGGTTGACTGGATTGGTTCGCTCTCCTGACACCCCGTTCGTCAATAACCCCTATGTTCGTTGCTGGTTTTTTTTGACAGGATTTATCGTGGTGTCGGGCCGGGTGCCGGTGCCATCTCAAACCCGACACCACGCCCACAATAAATTTAAGTCAAACACCCGTAGGGGTATACCGGTAGATAGGTGTCATAGGGCTGACCAACCGTGTGTTCAGGGAAAATGGTAGCTTTACAGCCTTCTATCATCCGTCAATCTCCACCCGTGCCACCCATTGAGCAGGATATACTGTCGGCCATCCGCGACGGCAACGAACGGGCATTTGAGGCTGTATTCCGCCAATACTACGCGCCGTTGTGCCGCTACGCCCGTCAATTAATTCCTGATTCCGACGATGCCGAAGAAGAAGTACAGGCAATGTTTCTGGCCGTTTGGGAAAAGCGCGACGGCCTCTATATCAACACCTCGCTGAAATCGTATCTGTATCGGGCCGTGCATAACCGATGCCTGAATCGACTGAAGCACACATCCGTTCGCGAGGAACATCGGGATTACACGCGCTATCTGGGCGAAACGAGGGTTGAATCGCCGATGCAGACCCTCATCGGCGACGAGCTTTCCGGTCAGATCCAGCGGGCCATTCAGAAACTGCCCGAACAGTGTCGGCTGGCGTTTACCATGAGCCGGTTTGACGAACTGACCTACGGAGAAATTGCCGCCCAGCTTGGTATCTCCATTAAAACCGTTGAGAATCAGATCGGTAAAGCCCTTCGTATTCTACGTACTGAATTGAGCGATTATCTACCTATTTTAGTAATGTGGCTGCTGAGTCACCCTGAACTATGGCCGACCTACAACCCATAAACGACGCCCTGCTGGGCAAGTTTCTGGCGGGCGAAACCGATCCAGCCGAATCGGCGCGGGTGCGTCAGTGGCTCGCCGGACGCAGCACCGACCCGTCGGACACCCATCAGGATGATTTTGCCCGGTTTGAACGCATCTGGGACGCGGCAGAACCGGCCCCGGCTGCTGTTGATACCGATGCCGCCTGGCAGACGGTGCGGCAAAAAATACACAAAACTACTGAACGCTCTGTCGACCGGCCCGAGCCGATTATCAGGCCGTTGCCCGTTCAACGCCACAATACACTTTGGAATGGATCAATGTTCAGGATAGCTGCCATGCTGACGTTGGTGATTGGTATGGGCTGGTTGATCTACCAGCTTCGGTTTATCGGAGAGGAAAATTCCGCCAGTCAATTCGTGACGCTGACGACAAACGACCAGAAAATCAGCAAAACACTGCCCGATGGAACAACGGTTTTCCTGAACCGTCATTCGACGCTGCGTTACCCGACTGCTTTTGCCGATAACCAGCGCGACGTTACCCTCACTGGCGAAGTTTTTTTCAACGTAACACCCGATGCCGCCCGCCCATTTCGGATTCAGGCCCGCAGCAGTGTGGTGCAGGTTCTTGGTACGTCATTTACCGTCCGGGCCTACGACGCCAATATCAGCGTAGCCGTCCGGACGGGAAAAGTGCGTTTTTCGGGTGGCCGGAAAGCGGTGTTGCTGACCAAAAATCAGCAGGCAACCTTCGACGCATCCGCCGATACCATCCGTCGGACATTAGCCGCGTCACCCAATGCATTTGCGTACCAAACCGGCCAGTTGGTGTTCAATAATGAGCCGCTGCGCGACGTAGTGCAGACAATCAATCAGGTCTACGATGCCGATGTCCGGCTGGCAAATGCCCAACTCGGCAACTGCCGCCTGACGACCCGCTTCGACAAAATACCGCTGGATGCCGTGCTTACGGTCACCGCCGAAACCCTGGGTTTACGCATTCGGCGTGAAGGAAAGCAGGTAATTTTAGACGGAAACGGATGTCGGTAGATAGGGGAAACCGCCCGGATGGCTGTCTTGAGGGAAAAATAGGTATGACAAGTTTGATTATGGACAGGATTACAGGATTTCGATTGGAATGTTGATCCTGTAATCCTGTCCATAAAACTGGCGGGTAAACCAGTTACAAGTAAACCTGTCCCAACCAAAACCACCTGATGATGACTTCGATTCGCTCTTTTATTCTGCTGATTTATTTTTTTGTGACTGGCCCGCTGATGGCCCAGTCCACCCCCCCGCTTGACCGCTTGATTTCGGTGGACATTCGCAACGCGACAATGGAAAATGCGCTGCGCCAGATTAGCCGCGCCGGAAATTTCGAGTTTTCCTATAACCCGGACCGGATCAATAACGGGGCCTTGGTTACCGTTCGGCTGACGAACGCGCCCGTTCGGGAAGTGCTCAACCGGGTGTTTCAGAATCGGGTAACGTATAAGTCGCGCGGAAATCACGTCATTTTAGTTCGCGCTGATCCGCCCGAATCCGCCCCGAAAAACTTCCTGCTCGACGGCTATATCGTTGATGAGCAAACCGGCGAACGAATTGCACAGGCCAGTATTTTCGAGAAAACGACCTTAGCTTCCACCGTCAGCAATCCATTCGGCTATTACCGGCTTCGCTTGCCGACCAATCTGTCAGCCGTTCGTTTAGACGTCAGGAAACGGGCGTATCTGGGCGAAACGATTATTATCCGCTCCCGGCTCAGCCACTCGGTCAGCATCCGAATGACGCCACAGCCGTCCCAGCAACTTAATACGGCCAGCGTCCGGATTTTGCCTGTTCGCGTAACCGAAGACACCCTTCGGCCCGTTGAAACATTGGCAACGACAACCGTCGAAACACCCGCTATCGTTGTCGATTCGACGCCCCAGCCGCGCCACAAATCCGTTCTGGACAAAGGGCGGGACGGTGTTTCACGCTTGTTTTTGTCCGCACAGCAGGCCATTCACGATGTCAACCTCAGCCGCGATACCCTCTACCGCGACTGGCAGGTGTCTTTTTTGCCATTTGTCGGCACCAATCACCGCCTGAGCGGACGTATCAGCAATCGCATTTCCGTAAACGCGCTGATTGGCTACTCGTTTGGGGTGCGGGCGTTTGAAGTGGGCGGTCTGCTTAACCTCGTCCGGGCCGATGTTCAGGGGTTTCAGGCGGGCGGTCTGGGTAACGTAGTAGGCGGTCGGGTTGATGGCGTACAACTCGGTGGTTTGTTTAATCTTGTGGGCAACGATGTTCGCGGTGTGCAGGCGGGCGGCTTGTTCAATATCAACCGAAAGCAGACGCGGGGCGTGCAGCTTGGGGGCTTATTCAACGTTGCCGGTGGCGAACTCACAAATGCAGTTCAGGTTGCTGGTTTAGTGAACATTGCCGGTCAGTCGGTGAGGGGTTTGCAAGTGGCGGGGATCGCCAACTACACCGATAATGATGTGCGGGGCTGGCAGATCAGCGGCATTATCAACCGGGCCAGAACCATTACGGGCGGGCACCAGATTGGGCTAATCAACATCGCTGACTCGGCGGGGAACGTACCGTTTGGCTTATTCAGCCACGTACAAAAGGGCGGTTATCGGCGGATCGAAGTATCGGTCAACGAGGTTAATCTGCTCAATATCACGTACCGAACGGGCGTCCGGCAACTATACAGCATCCTTGCCGCAGGCAGCAGTTTTGACCGTGTCGGCAGTCCGAAATTAAGCGCGGGCTACGGACTCGGCACAGCATTTAATCTGTCGGGAAGATCTTTGTTCGGTATTGAAGCGACGTATCATCACCTATTTTACTTCGACAATACGTCCTACTACGGTTGGAATAATCAACTGAGGCTAAGCACGTTGATCGAAACAAAATTGAGCAAAAATATGTCGCTGGCGTTCGGGCCGTCGGTGAACTGGTACTTCAGCAATGATGGTACAACCCCGCCATTACTTCGACCCAACGTGCCGCTTTTCTCCGAACGTGCGGACGTATTCAGCGACACGCGACACTGGGGTTGGGTAGGTTTTCAGGTCGGGGTTCGGTTTGGTAATTCGTAGAGATACGTCGAGGTCAGTGTCCCCACAGGCCTCGGAATAGAGAAATCTGGAAAAAGATTGATAATTTTTTCTCGTAACAGTAGGGGTAAACAGCTACACGGTTGTCATTACCCTAAAACACGGAAAAACAGCAATGAACACAATCGACATCATGAAACGCAACCACACTCACTTGCACACAATTGGCCTTTTCGCCTTACTACTTTGCTTAGCCAGTTGCTCCCTGAAACGGGAGGATATCGGCCCATACCAGGCTGATACACAAACCTATGCCTTCACCGACTTCAACCGGCTCGACATGGGCAGCGCGTTTATTATTTCGGTGGAGCAGGGCAGTGCGTTCAGCGTGAAAGCGGAGGGTGACCGGCGTAATCTGAACGATTTAGACGTTTACGTTCGTAACGGTACGTTGCATGCCCGGTACCGGACTTCGCGTCGTCGGGAATACGAAACGTCGTTTACGATTACCATGCCGGGCCTGCGTGGAGTGGATTTTTCGGGAGCCACAAAATCCACTGTAGCGGGATTTGTAAACCTGAATGAACTGGATATTAAGTTATCAGGCGCTTCGACCGGGCAATTTTCCGTACAGGCGACCCGGACAAACGTGAACCTGTCGGGCGCGTCGAATCTACAGCTAAACGGCAGCGGAGCAACCTTATCGACGGTTGTGTCGGGCGCATCGCTGTTGCAGGCTTTCACGTATCCCGTCAGTGAAGCCGATCTTGAGGCATCGGGAGCCAGCACAGCAAGAGTTAACGTAGCGGCAAGATTAGTTGCCAATGCCAGCGGAGCCAGTTCCATCCGATACCGGGGAACGCCCGTTGTGGAGAAGCGCGTGAGCGGAGCCAGCACGGTGGAGAGAGAATAGTGGAGGGGTGAATTTTACCCCTCCATCATGGTTTTGCCGCTGCTGCACTGTCGGCTTTTTGTTTGGCGGTTTCCTTCGCCTGTTTTTTGAAGAAACCACGTAACAGAAAATTGCTTTGTGCCGCTTTCAGATCTTCATTCAGCAAGGCACTGCCCTGACTCAGATTTCGGAGCGTGGTACGAAGGTTTTTGGCCGTTTCCTGATCGGTGAGCAGCACGCCCAGCGGACTGTTGGTATTGTTCAGCTTTTGGGAAGCCTGGTTGAGATTCTCAGAGGTCTGACTTAACGTACCGACGGTTTTATTGGCCGCACTGGCCGCGCCTTCAAGTTGGGTAGCTGAGCGGCTCAATCGTCGGAAAACGGTCGTATCGGTCACTAACTCATTCGCTAACGTGCCTTTGGTGTTCAATTTGGCCGCAAACTGCGATACCGAGCCGGTTACTTTAACGGTATTATCGGAGGCCCGCTCCAAGTTTTTCATGGCCCGTTTGAAATTTTCGGCCACGACCGAATCCGTCAGAACGGCTCCTACGGTGCCTTTGCCGCGTTTAAGATTTCCCACCAATTCCTTGAAATCGTTGGTGACTTTCAGCAGGTTGTTATTGTTTTCCTGTAACGTTTCCAGAATCTGGTCCGAACTCAGGGATTCTGCCGTTTTCAGGCGATCACCCTCTTCCACTTCGGGATGGCTGATGGTGCCACCGGCAATGACTACGATTTTGTTACCAATCAATCCATCCGAACTGATGCTCGCATTGGCATCCTTGCGGATAAACTGCTGCGAACTTTGCTCGATGTTCATGTCGACTTCCACCTGCGCGTTGCCGTAGAAACTAATCCGCTTGACATTGCCGATTTTGACACCCGAAAACCAGACGTTGTTGCCAACTTTCAGGCCCCCGACATCTTTAAAAATGGCGATAACGCGAATGCTTTTTGTGAAGCGTTTTTGCTGACCGCCCAGCACAAATACGCCGGCTGCAAAAATCACGATACCCAGCAACACAAAAATGCCGACAATAACGGAGCGCTTGTTTGATTCTGTACTCATTGAACTGGTTGGTGGTTTACGGTATTCGGTAAGCGATTTGTCGTTTCGGGCGGTATAAATCCCGGCGGGGAACCGCACAAACTACAAACCACAAACAATTCATACTGTTCACGTAACAAAATTGTAATTGTAAAACTGCTGCACCCGTTCGTCGGGGTCAGCAAACACCTCATCGAACGTACCGACTCGTTCAAACGTGCCATCTAAAAGCATCGCCACACGGTCGCCGGTTGTTTTGGCACAGGTCAAGTCGTGGGTGATGATAATAGCTGAAGCACCAAGCCGTTCCCGAACCTCATTGATCAGGTTATTGATTTCGATGCTGGTAATGGGGTCCAGACCCGCCGTCGGTTCGTCGTACAGCATAATTTCCGGTTTTAGAATCAGCGTGCGGGCAATGCCGATTCGCTTCCGCTGTCCACCCGACAGTTCGGACGGCATCTGGTTAATCGTTTGCGACAGACCCACATCATCCAGCGCTTCTTCGACAGCCAGGTCGATGTCTTTCCGGCTCAGATTGCGAATATTCCGCACGAGTGGAAATTCCAGATTCTCGCGAATACTCATGCTGTCGTACAGCGCACTGCTCTGGAACGAAAACCCTACTTTCTGCCGAAATTCGTCTAATTCGCGGTTTTTCAACTGCTCAACGTCCTGCCCCAGCACCATCACGCTGCCCGCATCGGGTTTGAGCAGGCCGACAATAATTTTAATCAACACGGATTTTCCCGTTCCCGAGCGGCCCAGCACAACCACGTTTTCGCCCCGGTTCACCTCCAGGTCGATACCGCGCAGTACGTGCAGGTTACCAAACGATTTACGCAACCCATGAATGGCAATAACAGTGTCGGATGCTGGTGTCATAGTAGAATGTGTGAATGATAGACGGGGCTGCCCGCGCGGTGAGTAAATGTGCGAATAGAACGGGGAATAATTATTCAGTCATTCAATCACTCATTCAGCCAAAATTACGTTTGCCATCACCGAAAGGCGGCAATGATCTGAAGGGATAATAATTCCTCGATAAAAACCAGAAACATGGCCGTAACGACCGACGAATTGGCTGCTTTCCCGACGCCCTCGGTGCCTTTTGATGAATGATAGCCTTTGTAACAGCCAACCATACCGATGGTGAAGCCAAAAACCGTTGATTTGGTGATGGAAGCAAAAATATCGACGTACGAAATTGCTCCGAATACCTCCTGGATGAACGACGTAAAACTGGTTTCCTCCGTTAAATTGACATTGATGTAAGCACCCATCAGGGCCACAAAAATGGTGTACATCGTCAGAATTGGAATCGTAATGGACGTAGCCAGCACCCGGCTGACAACCAGGAACTTGAACGGGTTTGTGCCCGATACTTCCATCGCGTCGATCTGTTCTGTTACGTTCATCGAACCCAACTCGGCACCGATGCTCGACCCCACTTTTCCGGCGGCAATGAGGGCCGTTACAAGTGGCCCCAACGCCCGCACAATGGCAATGGCAATGAGCGAAGGCAGCCACGACGTGGCCCCAAACTCCGACAGCGAAGGCCGAGACTGATTCGTGAACACAATGCCCGTAATGAATCCGGTCGTGGAAATCAGCAGCAACGACCGATAGCCCACTTCGTAGCACTGTCGGATAATTTCCTTGAATTCGTAGGGCGGCAGGAGAGCCTCCCGAAAAAAACGGCTTACAAAAGCCGCCACTTCGGTCAGATTCAGGAAAAAATTATCGAGTCGCCGGGTAACAACGGGACGACCCGATGCCGAATCGGTAGATTTAGTAGTGTCAGACTGCATTCAAACAACAGATGGGAGAGCCGACAAGATACGAACCCATCGGTTGTATTCTATAACTGATTTGGTCGAATAGGGTTTTTAAAGAGCGAAAGAGGCTTGCGTCATATCTTTCGCTCCGGCGGCCCGGTTGCGCCTTTACGATTGCCACACAGGGGCGGGCGACAGAAAAGACGAATAATCGTCGGGGCGCGACATGACTTCTTTGTAAAGCAGCACGCGATACAGATAATACCGGGTTTCGCGGGGCAGCGTCATCCGGTAATAATCGCGGTGGGGGTGGCGTTTGAGTTGATTTTTCAGAAAACCCGGTCCGGCGTTATAGGCGGCTGCCACCAATGACCACGACCCTAACTGGTCATACAACTTGCGGATGTATCGACAGGCGGCATCGGTCGCTTTGTGTACGTTGAACCGCTCGTCGATACGTCCGTTCACTGTCAGGCCGAGGTCGCGGGCGGTGCCGGGCATCAGTTGCCAGTAACCAGCCGCTCCGGCCCGTGAAACGGCTTTTGGCCGAAGGGCACTTTCGGCCAGCGGCACGTACCGAAAATCATCGGGGATATCGTATTTCTCTAAAATAGGGTCAATGATCGGGAAGAACGCGTCTGCCCGCTGGCGAAGGTTGCCGAGGTCACGCGCATGAGGGCGAAACAGGCTGAAAACGTGCTTCCAGCGGTCAATAACATCAATCTGATCGAGCGGCAGGCATTCCCCGCAGAAATCAACGTCGAGCAGCGGAAGTTCGGGCGAATTGGATGCGAAATCCATCAATCCTGTTTTTCCGCTCGAAACTGTGGCATCGGGTTGAACCAGCATCGACGACCGGAATTTCGGGTTAGTGAGGGCGATATGACGGTCGGAAACTGGAGATTCGCCGGGGTGACTAGGCTGGACAATCTTAGCGACACCAGCGGCAGCCGGGCGTATGGCGGCCATCAATAGGGAAAATGCAACGCGTTTTAACAAAACTTATTACTGGATGGTACTGGACAAATAACGCCCGATGGACTTGATTAGTGCCCTGATAATCAATAGTATACATAGCGTTCGTTGATATGAGAAACGGAATTCCCGTAAATTGATTCCCAAACAAACTGACACTCACGACCTTACCAACTGGCAGACCGAATCAAAAGGGCGTTACGTAAACGTAAAAAATCCGACCTTTGCCCGGCATATAATCCGGCCACTTCTTATTCCCGGATTGACACCGCTCATGATTCACATCGGACGAATAAATACGCTTACTGCCCTGCGCCACACAACCGTCGGGTTCTTCCTCGGCGATCTGTCGGATCGGAAGAGTCAGGACTTCAACAACGACATTCTGCTGCCCAACAAATACGTTCCTGATACCCTCGCCGTCGATGATGACATCGACGTGTTCGTCTATACCGACTCCGAAGATCGGCCCATTGCAACCACCCTGACGCCCGCCATCCAGCGCGATGAGTTCGCCAGTTTGCAGGTGGTGGCCGTCAACAGTGCCGGGTCGTTTCTGGACTGGGGACTGGAAAAAGATTTGTTGGTGCCGCACCGCGAACAGGCCCGTCCGATGGAGGTTGGCAACTGGTACGTAGTGTTTATGTACTTGGACGAGGAAACGAACCGGTTGGTGGCGTCGACCAAATTGAACCGGTTTATGGACCCCGATGTGCGCGATCTGGCCGTTGGCGATGAGGTGCAGCTACTGGCCTACGACATCACCGACCTCGGCGTAAACGTCATCATCAACAATCGCTACCGGGGCTTGGTGTTCGCAAATGAAATTTTTCGCACCGTCCGGCCCGGCGACCCGCTCATCGGTTACATCAAAAATATCCGCGACGATAACCGGGTGGACGTCAGCCTGCAAAAATCCGGTTTCGAGAATGTAGAACCCAACGCCCGGCGCATTTTAGCCACGCTTAAAGCCGAGAACGGTTTTCTACCGCTCACCGACAACAGCCCGCCCGACGAGATTTATAACGCGCTGGAAATGAGCAAAAAGACGTTCAAAAAAGCCATCGGTACGTTGTATCGGGAGCGAAAAATTGTAATTGAGGAGAAAGGGATTCGATTAATGTGAAGTAAAAACAGTTGCTTGATTGCCTTTACTGGCTACTGTAAACTGATTACTCAAAAATGCCATTACGCTCCCGAGACTGGTTTGGCCGCACCGGAAAAGACGGCTTTATTTATCGTGCCTGGATGAAAAATCAGGGCTTTCCGCATCATGAATTTGAAGGAAAACCCGTCATTGGTATCTGCAATACGTGGTCGGAGTTGACGCCCTGCAACGCCCACTTTCGCGAACTGGCCGAAGCCATCAAGCGGGGCGTCTGGGAAGCGGGCGGGTTTCCGCTGGAGTTTCCGGTGATGTCATTGGGGGAGTGCCAGATCAAACCGACCGCTATGCTGTTTCGCAACCTCGCCAGCATGGACGTAGAGGAAAGCATCCGGGGCAACTCGATTGATGCTGTTATTCTGATGTGCGGCTGCGACAAAACCACGCCCTCGCTCGTGATGGGTGCGTGTAGCGTGGACATTCCCACGCTGGTCGTGTCGGGCGGGCCGATGCTGGCCGGGCGGTTTCAGGGACGCAAAATCGGCACCAGCGACCTCTGGCGGTTTGCCGAATCCTACAAGATGGGCGAGATGAGCCAGTCGGAATTTGTGGCGGCCGAAGCCAGCATGGCCCGTTCGCAGGGGCACTGCGCCGTGATGGGAACGGCCTCAACAATGGCGGCCATGGTCGAATCGTTGGGGCTGTCGCTGCCCGATAACGCCACCATTCCAGCCGCCGATTCGCGCCGGAAAGTGCTGGCTCACATGACGGGCGTTCGGGCCGTTGAACTGGCGCGGGCGGGCGTAACACCTTCGCAGATTCTGACCCGGCAGGCGTTCGAAAATGCGATTATGATCAACGCGGCCCTCGGTGGTTCCACCAATTTTATCCTGCATTTGATGGCCATTGCCGGGCGCGTGGGCGTTGAATTGTCGCTGGATGATTTCGACAGAATATCTGCTAAAATTCCCCTGCTGGCTAATTTACAGCCGTCGGGTGAGCATTTCGTAGAGGATTTATTTTATGCCGGTGGGTTGCCCGCTATTATCCGCGAGTTGCGCCAGTATCTTCATAATGATGCGTTAACAATTAATGGTCTGACCATTGGCGAGAACTGCGCCGATGCCAAATGCTACGATCCGGCGGTCATTGCCTCGGTCGACCAGCCGTTTAAGCCCGAATCGGGCGTTGCTGTTCTGCGGGGCAATCTCTGCCCGAACGGGGCCGTACTGAAACCCTCGGCGGCATCGCCCCACCTGCTGCAGCACACGGGCCGTGCGGTGGTGTTTGAGAATATCGACGATTACAAAGCCCGCATCGATGACCCCAACCTCGACGTTGACCCAACCTGTGTACTGGTACTCAAAAACGTTGGCCCAAGAGGTTATCCGGGAATGCCCGAAGTAGGGAATATGCAGCTTCCGGCCAAGATTCTGGCGATGGATGTGCACGATATGGTCCGTATTTCGGATGGGCGGATGAGTGGCACCGGTTTCGGAACGGTGGTGTTGCACGTATCACCTGAAGCGGCAGTGGGCGGCAATCTGGCCCTCGTACAGAACGGCGATTTGATTACGCTCGACGTAGAAAACCGAAGCCTGCACCTGCACGTATCCGACCAGGAACTGGCCGGGCGGTTAGTGCATTTCAAGCCGGTTGATCTGGGCTACGAGCGTGGTTACGTAAACCTGTACATCCGGCATGTAACGCAGGCCCACGAGGGAGCTGACTTTGACTTTTTGAAGGGTGGTTCGGGCAGTGAAGTGAAGCGGGATTCGCATTAAAATGTGAATAAGCGAATGAGCGAATTAGTGAATAAATGGTTGTGGCTATATGTTGGGATTTGCCTGCTGACAATGCCCGACTGTTTTGCACAGTCGGGTGGGCCACCATGCGATGGTCAACCCGGCTGTGAGGCTATTTACCGCGAATGTCCCGTTCCACTCACTCAACTAAACGAAGTCGATACGTTGCCCGATTTCCGGACGGACGCCAACCGAATGCTGCTCAAAGGCGTCGTTTATCGACCTGACGGGCGAACTCCTGCGCCAAACGTTGTCATCTATATTTACCACACCAACCAGCAGGGAATCTATCCGAAACAGCCTAATCTGCCGCCTGTTGGCCGCTGGCATGGTTATTTGCGCGGCTGGGTCAAAACCAACGTCCGGGGTGAATACCGGTTTTATACGGCCAAACCGGCTCCCTATCCGACGCATGACATTCCCGCGCACGTTCATATGCACGTAAAAGAACCGGGAAAAGCTGATTTCTGGCTTGACGACACTGAATTTGATGATGATCCACTACTGACGCCTTCCGAACGCCAAAAACGTGAAAACAGGGGCGGGGCGGGTATCATTACCCTGCACCGGGAGGGTAGCTTGCTGGTTGCCGAACGAACTGTAGTTTTAGGGAGAAATCTGCCCGGTTATTAATTCTTTTTAGGGCGACATTTGTCGTTCATTACGGCCCCTTTTAAACCGCTTTCATGATTGATTTTACCCGACAAACCGCGCTCATTACGGGTGCCGGGCAAGGCATTGGTTTCGCCATTGCCCGCGCGCTGGTCAGGCAGGGAGCCAACGTACTGCTCAATGATTATGACGAAACGCTCGCAAAAGCAGCCGCTTTAACCATTCAAAATGAGGAGCAGGCCAGTACATCGGGTAGGTGCGAAGCCTGCCCCGGCGATGCCTCCGATGTGACGTTTATTCAGCACATGGTCGATACCGCTGTTGATCGATTTGGCTCATTGGACATTGCCATTGCCAATGCGGGCATCACCGTTTTTGGGGATATTTTTACCACTACACCCGATGCGTTTCAGAAAATTGTCGATGTGAATTTGCGCGGCACTTTTTTTCTGGCGCAGATTGCCGCCCGGCAGATGCGCGAGCAGGATAAGGGTGGGAGCGTGCTGTTTATGTCGTCGGTGGTGGGGCATCAGGCGCATCCGGGACTGCCCGTTTACAGCATGACCAAAGCCGGTCTGGAGATGCTGGCCAAACAATTGGTCATTGATTTCTCGCCCCTCGGCATCACCGTCAACGCCATTGCTCCCGGTGCTACGCTTACGGAACGTACATTAGACGACCCTACCTATGTACCGATCTGGTCACGCATTACGCCAATGGGACGCCCGGCCACCGTTGACGATATTGCGAATGCCGCCCTGTTTCTGGTCTCGCCCGCATCCCGACACATCACCGGACAAAGTTTAGTGGTCGATGGTGGCTGGACAAGCGTGGGTGTGCCGCCGGTTTTTAACGGTTGACTGGTTGATTGGTTAATTAGTGAAGTTGGTTAAGCCGTGGCACATTTCCTGCTTCACTTATCACCTAATTAACCAATCAACCATTGTACGTGTACTGCATATACTGCGCTGTTTCATGGGCGACGGACTTGCCGAGCAATTTGCCGACAACATACAGCGACATATCGATTCCCGCCGAAATCCCCGCCGACGTAATGATTTTGCCGTTATCGACGTAGCGTTCATTGGGTAGAACGGTTGTCTGCGGGGCTATTTTAGCGAGACTGTCCGTTGCCAGATAGTGGGTTGTGGCTGATAGGTTTTCCAGCAAACCGGCTTTCGCCAGCAGGAAAGCACCCGTACAAACGGAAAGCACCAGTTCGGCCGTTTCTGCCGACCGGCGAATCCAGTTGATGACGAGCGGATTATCCATTTCGCGCCGGGAACCGTAAGAGGTACCGTCGGCATGATAACCGCCCCCGCCCGGTACAATAATGATGTCGGCTTTGGGGTGGTCGTTGAGCAGATACGACGGCGTAATACATAAGCCATTACGGGCATAGACAGGGCCGCGTTCGGCAACGGTAAACGTGTGGAAAGCGGCATTGCCGGATTGCTTTCCAGTTACGCCAAACACCTCGAAGGGACCGGCGAAGTCTAAAACCTCAATTTCGTTGAAGAGTAGGATGGCTACGGTACGCATGGGCAGTGATTAAGTGAGTGATTGAATGATAGAATAGATGGCGCATACATCTATTCTATCATTCAATCATTTAAAACTATTTCTTCCCCAATGTAATCAGTACGACCCCGCTGATGATAATAGCCGCGCCAATAATTGATTGCGAGGTGATTGTTTCGCCCGCAAAAGACGCGCCCAGGAGCATCGCTACAATGGGATTCACGTAGGCATAGGTGGAGGTCAAGGCAGGCGGGGCGTTGCGGGCCAGCCACGCAAAGGACGAAAAGCCAATGATCGAGCCAAAAATAATCAGGTAAATCAGTGAATATAGGGCTTTTGGCGGAGCCTCAGCAATACTCAGCAGCGACACCGGCTCAAATAGTAAAGCCGCAATGAGCATAACCCCGCCCCCCGTCAGCATTTGCATCCCGCTCGACAGCACAGACGACCTCGGCGCGTTGACCCGTGGGGCCAGCAACGTACCAAATGCCCAGCCGATATTTGCAATCATCGTTAAGCCAAAGCCGATCAGGAGCGCGTCGGGACCGCCCGGAACCTTGATCTTGCCCGGTTGAAAGAGAACCACAACGCCCGCCAAACCAAGTGCTGAACCGGCCAGGGCAAGATTCGTTGGTCGGGTACGGGCGAAAAATAACCAGTTGAACGAGAGTACAAACGCCGGAAGCATCGCCACTAAAAGGGCCGTTAGACCGGTAGGCAGGTAGTGAACAGCGGTGGCAACAGCCCCGTTGGCAATGGTCAAAAACAGGATGCCAAGCAGTCCCGTTGCGCGCCAGTTGCTCAGGTTCGGACGGCTGGCCCCGGTGAATCGGGCATAACTATAGAGCAGGACACCGGCAGTCAGAAAACGAATAGCAGCCATGTACAGGGGCGGCATTCGCTCGGTCATAAAATGCACGAAAAGGTAGGTCGATCCCCACAAAATATACACCGTGATCAGTGCGGACCAGAGCGTAACACGGTTGGGAACGGTTGAGACAGGGGACGTAACGGCTTGCATACAGAGTCAATAATAGAGAGGTAACGCAAACTACTTGTCTTTTTTCTCCACTCACCAATGATTTCTTATACTTTCTGAGATATATTATGAAAATTCTAAGCAGAATTTTATTTGGTCAAGTGAGTAGGCGTTCGTAAAGCGGACGCTTTTAGTACGTAACCTGCGTATTGTTGGCTTCCAACTGTTTGATTTGCGTAGCGTAGGGGCTGGTCATGGCTTCTTTGCCGAACAACGGATTGCTGCCCATATACACTTTCTTTAGGGTCTTTATGGATAAAAGCACGGCTGGAAATTCCCGTAAGTTGTTGTTGTTCAGGTCTAATTCTTCCAGAGCCGGGAGCAATCCAACCACGGGTGGTGCTACGTTGAACCAGTTATAACCCAGGTCAAGCACCCGCAGATTCTGCAACTGCTGAAACTCAGCGGGCAGTTGACTGATTTTGTTATGGTGGACAAAGAGAACCTGCAACCGGTGCAGCCGGGCCAGTGATGCGGGCAACTCATGCAATTCATTATGGGCTACGGCCAACTGCTCCAGCCGCTTCATTCGGCCTACCTGACGCGGCAAATGGGTGAATTTGTTGTAGTATGAATCCAGAATTTTCAGTCGTTTCAATCGTCCGATGGATTTGGGGAGTTGTGTAAGGCCCGCGTTGTAGAGGTTCAGGTCAGTGAGTCGGCGCAGGCGGGGGAACGGTCTGGCATTCAGATCTTTTAGGTTATTATTGCCTAACCACAGGCTTTCGAGACGGCGGTTTTTACGGACGGACGCGGGCACACGCGTAATCCGGTTTCCTTGCAGATTCAGAGCCAGCAGATGCTTATTCCGGGTGATAAACACGCTGTCGTTCGGGATAGCATTGTTCAGCAAACTCAGTCGTTTGAGCGTCGGAATGTCGGCGGTCAGGCGGGCGGGCAATTCGTGCAGGCTATTTCTCGATAAGTCCAGTTCTTCCAGTTTCGGGAAACGATACACTACGTCCGGAATGGTGGTTAACTCCAACTGATTGAAAGCCAGCCGGGTAACGGTATCGGGCCGGGTAGTTTTTTCGGCGGTTTCGAGCGTACTAATCATGCCCGGCTCCCGACGAACAACGCGCTTTTGCGGAACAGAACCCAATTGCATGAAATTCTGCCACCGGAATCCCGTCTGTGTTTTGATCGGGAACGGATGCTGACCGTACCATTCGGCCACCAACTGCAACAGGCTACCTTCCTGCTCATCGGTTAAATCCATACCCGAAAATTCGCACAGAACGCGGTCGTAGCTTCCGTCGGGCCGCACAAACTCGGTGGTCTGCACCATCAATCCCAACATAGGCAACCGCTTTTTATTCCGCTCGATAAACGTGAAAAACTGTTGATGCCTCGCATTCATCGAGTCAAGGAATAGCTTTCCGTGCCGGGCAAAAACGCCCATCTCCCCCACCTGTTGCCCAAAAGCGGGTGGATATTTTTTCTCTAACTCGGCCACCGAAATGCCCAAACGCGTCGTATCGCGCAGTAAAACAATCCGGTCCTGCGCCAACCCCGGCAGCGCGAGCAATCCCATCAACATTACCAATAGACCCGTTTTCATGACGTAACGCGTTTTTTAGGTAAATAACGGCATTTATAGTTAATACATATAAAAAAAGAACCGGGATTTGTTTGATTAGACTGATTATTGTGATTTTTCTTCAATCAGAAGACGTAAATCATTGTCAGTCAATAAAATCAAATAAATCCCGGTTAAATTTAATTTTTCGCTCCACCACTCACCGACGAAGCAGGTTGCTTATCGGCGACTTTCTTCGCAGCTTTAGAAAAATCACCGGCTTTGACGATAGAGATTTTGGCCGGGTCGATGTGCTTTTTCATCGCAGCATTCACCTGTTCTGGCGTCAGACTCTCCATCTTCTTCTCAAAATCGGCATCCCAATTGAGCGTCCGGTTCAGATACAGGTAGTTGTTCAGCGTACCAACCAGGGAGGGGTCCTGTGCCCGCGACACCATCCGCGATTGCAGATAACCTGACCGGGCCGCTTTGATCTCATCCGCCGTAAACCCTTCTTTTACTACTTTATCCATCTCCTCGCGGAACGCTTTTTCCAGCCGTTCGGCATTTTCGGGATTGTAGATGGCGTAGGTCATGAACGTACCTGTTTTGTCGAGCGGATTGGCCGACAACTGCGAGCCAACGCCATAACTTATGCCTTCCTTCTGACGGATACGTACCGCCAGACGGGAGTTCAGGAAACCGCCACCCAGCATGTAGTTGCCCAGTACTAAGGCCGGATAATCAGGATCATCGTCGCGCAGGGGAATGTTCACACCGGCCACCATAAACGCATTGGCTTTGTCGGGAGCTTCCAGCGATTGGGGTGTTGGCTTGATATCGTTGTAAGGCGTTACCAACCGGCTAAACGGCTTTTTCGCTTTCCACGTGCCCAATTCATCGGTAACTACCTTCCGAACGGGTGTTTCCTCAAAGTCGCCGACAATGGCCATCGTTGCGCTTTGCGCCCCGTAAAAATCTTTGTGAAACTGTTTCAGATCGTCTAATTTCATGGCATTCACATCCGCTACGTCCTCGTCGGGCGTGGAGGTATAGCGAATGTCTTCTTTCGGATACGGGCTCATCTGACGTTGAAACGCCGTAAACGCAATCGACTGAGGCTCTGACCGTTGTGCCTCGATCTGGGCCAGTTGCTCCTGCTTCAGCTTCTCAAATTCATTGGCGTCGAAAGCCGGGTGTTTGAGCATATCGCCCACAAGCCGGATTACGGCGGGCAGGTTTTCTTTGGTCGTTTTAATGCTCACGTTCACCTGATTGCCACCGCCAAACACACCCACCTGCGCTTTCAACTTGTCCAACTCATCTTTGATCTGCTGGCGGTTGCGGGTTGTGGTGCCTCTGTCGAGCATCGACGCCGTGAAAACGGAAATCGCGCTCTTGTTCATCAGGCTTTTCTGATCGCCGTAGCGAAGGGTCAGGCGGGCGTTCACCTCGTTGCCGC
Source organism: Spirosoma sp. (assembly GCA_031425355.1). Lineage (GTDB taxonomy): Bacteria > Bacteroidota > Bacteroidia > Cytophagales > Spirosomataceae > Spirosoma. The sequence goes on from JANPJE010000066.1 coordinate 19,572, forward strand.
GTGTCGTTTTGGGCAACAGGGCCAGTTCGATGGTGTTAGGCTGCTCCGAACGGCGCGTACGGCCGTCGATGTTGGCCGGTGACGGGTCGAAGGCTTCGCCCTGCGCCACCAATGCGCGGCCTTTATAATCTTTCACCATCGCCATCACATCGGGAGGCAGCGGCACATCGACCCGGTCGGGCGTTGGCTCCGGAATGAACACGCCGACGGTACGGTTCGATGGTTTGAAATAGTAACTGGCAACACGCTTCACATCAGCCGCCGATACTTTTTCGAGGGCATCGCGATACAGAAAACCCAACCGCCAGTCGCCGGTAGCAATGTACTCGCTCATGGCCAGTCCAACGCGCTCGGCATTTTTGAAACTCAGTTCAACGTCTTTCAGCAATTTGGCTTTGGCGCGGTCGATTTCTTCCTTCGATGGGGCCTGAATCGCGACTGAATCCAGCGTGGACAGCAGGGCGTTCCGGGCATCGTCCAGCGATTTCTCTTTTAGCATCTCGGCAGCAAAATACACGTAGCCGGGGTCTTTCGTAGTGAACGAATACCCGTATTGCTGCGACGCTTTCTTGCTTTCTACCAGGGCTTTATAAAGCCGACCCGATGGTTCGTTGGTGAGTAGTTCAATCACAACATCCATCACCGGGTAATCGGGGTGCGAACCGGGCATGATGTGATACAGGGCCGAAACAACCTTCGTATCGCCCACGCGCCGGAGCGTCACCTGCCGCTCGCCATCCTGCGTAGGCTCCTGGCTATACGTTGCCTGAAGCACCCTCGTTGGGCGGGCAATGGCTCCGAAATATTGGTTGACCATCGCCAGCGTTTTCGACTCGTCAATTTTACCGGCCACCACCAGAACGGCATTGTCGGGCTGATAAAACTTTTTGTAAAATGCCTGAAGGTTGTCGATGGGCACTTTCTCAATATCGGTGCGGTTGCCAATTGTCGAGTTTCCGTAGTTGTGCCACAGATAGGCCGACGACACAACCCGCTCGTTCAGTACGTTCTGGGGGGAGTTTTCGCCCATTTCAAACTCGTTCCGTACCACCGAAAACTCGGTAGCAAGATCTTCTTTTTTGATGAACGAATTGACCATCCGGTCCGATTCGAGGTCGAGTGCCCACTTCAGATTTTCGTCGGTAGCAGCAAACGTCTCGTAATAATTCGTGCGGTCGAGCCAGGTTGTGCCGTTGGGCCGAGCACCGTGCGAGGTCAGTTCCTGCGGAATGTTGGCGTGCTTGGTTGAGCCTTTAAACACCATGTGTTCCAGCAGGTGAGCCATACCCGTTTCACCCAGTCCTTCATGCCGGGAGCCAACTAAGTACGTGATATTGACCGTAATAGTCGGTTTCGACGGATCAGGGAAAAGCAGGACTTTCAGGCCATTTTTAAGATTGTACTCAGAAATGCCTTCTACGGACGCGCCCTTCGTAACGCCCTCCGGCAGGACAATGGCTGCCGGTTTGTCCTGAGCGAACGAAAAAGTAAGGTTGCCGACCAGTAACGTAGCGGCCAGCACACCCGCTCGTGTAATCTTGTTATGCATAAACATACGATTAGTTGGGAGTCAAAAAACTAATCGTATAGTTACGGATAAAC
>JANPJE010000067.1:0-7975 GCA_031425355.1 Spirosoma sp.
AGCCAGGTTATTGCCGGATTTAAACCAGATCAACCGGCGGCTTCAGTTCCGGCTTTAGTTCAGCTTTACGAAGCGATCAACCAGTTGGATACGACCAATATCTATGCGAAAGCCAAGCGTCAGGATGTTCAGACATTAATTCAGCAGTGTCTCGGTTTATGGTTTGAAACCAACCCCACCGATTATGCCGCTACCCCCGGCGAAACGATTAAAGTAAACACCAACATCGTTAGCCGCACCGATACGCCAATTAAGTTGGTGAACATTCGGTATTCAACCGGGAAGGACACAACCCTCGCGCTCGACCTCAAACCAAACGACGTAGCACTCTTACCAACGACGCTCGTCATTCCAAAGAACGCAACAATATCGCAACCCTACTGGCTCGAAAAGCCGATTGAGAAGGGACTGTTTCAGGTTGATAATCAGCAACTCATCGGTCTGCCTGAAAACCCGCCCGCGCTGACGGCCAGCTATACGTTCGAGATTGGCGGTCAACGATTTACGTTCAGCCGCCCAGTGGTTTATAAATCAACGGACGCGGTCGATGGCGAAATTTACCGCCCGTTTATTATCCAGCCCGACGTAACAGCCAACCTGACCGAGCGCGTTTTTACGTTCAGCGATAACGCGCTGAAAACGGCCGATGTTGTGTTGAAAGCCGGACGCGCAAATGTATCGGGCACGATCACTATGGCGGCACCAACGGGGTGGAAAATCGAACCCGCTTCGCAACCGTTCGACCTTCAACGCAAAGGTGATGAACAACGGCTCTCATTCCGGCTGTCTCCCGCTGGCAACGCCCAGAATGGCAAATTACAGGCTGTTATGACGACTGCGAATGGTACGTTTACGACGGGCCTGCGCTACGTTGCCTACAAGCACGTTCCGACGCAAACGCTGTTCCCGCCTGCCGAAGCCAGATTAGTAAAATTAGATGTCAAGGTGACGGCGAAAAGTGTCGGATACATCATTGGCGCGGGCGATGAAATTCCGGCGGCTTTACAGCAAATGGGTTGCCGCGTCACATTACTCGGTCCGGCTGAATTGACGGGCAATCTGGCCACATACGATGCAATCATAACGGGTGTTCGGGCGTACAACACCGATCCGGGTCTGGCCCGTTTCCAGCCGAAACTCATGGATTACGTTAAAAATGGCGGGACCATGATCGTGCAATACGTAACGCCCAGCAGTGGCTTTTTGCGTACGGAGCCGCCCCTACCCCAACTTGGCCCCTATCCGTTCGCCATCAGCCGCGAGCGCGTGACGGAGGAAGACGCCAAAATGACATTCGTAAATCCGACGCACCGGCTTCTGAACTACCCGAACAAAATTACCGAGGCCGATTTTTCGGGTTGGATTCAGGAACGCGGCATTTATTTCGCACAGGACTGGGCGAAAGAATACGAACCCATTTTCTCAGCCAATGATCAGAACGAAGCACCGAAATTAGGCAGTCTGATTTATGGTAAATACGGCAAGGGGCATTTCATGTACACCGGGCTGGTTTTCTTCCGCGAGCTACCCGCCGGAATACCCGGAGCTTACCGTCTGTTTGCCAACATGATTTCCGCAGGAAAATAGTATTGGTTACGAGTTAAACGTGGTGTCAAGCTTAAAACCTGGCACCACGTTTTTCATCTACACCCCGGTACGTCCTCCAACTTATAATACACTGCCAGCCCAAGTTCTTCGGCCAGTCGAATGTCTTCATCAGCACCTTTCGATTCTCCCGGCAGGCGCAATACGGCACGGTCCGTCGCCACGGGCGCAGTGCGTAATGAGCCGATTGGCAACTGGATAAAGAATCTCCTGCCAGGCTGCATCGCCAGGGCGTTCACCACCTGCCAACTTTAACAAGGGTAAAGCCACCCACTCGCCAATCATTGGAATGTGGCCCGCCCGAAACAAATCAAGTGTAACGGATTCGAGACGGTGTAGGTTTTCGGCCATCAGGTCAGGGTTGTCGTTGGTTCCAGAGCGATACGGCCCGGCAACCAAAATCATCATACTGTTCATGTGGGTACTGAATTAGTTAACTGCTGTAATCGTAAATACTGCAACAGCATAATCGTTTTGCCGTCCTTGATTTGTCCGCTTTTCATCATGTCAACAGCCTGACTGAGAGGCATTTCGATAGTATCAATTTCTTCCTCGTCAATGCCGCCCCCGGCGTTTCTATCCGTATCGGCGGTGTATTCGGCGAGATAAAAAAACAGTTTTTCGGTTACCGATCCCGGACTCATGTACGCTTCCATCACCTTCTCCACCGACTGAATCCGGTAGCCGGTTTCTTCTTCCATTTCGCGGATAACAGCCGTTTCGGGCTCATCGTTGTCCAGCAAACCGGCGCAGGCTTCGATTAGCATACCTGAGTCCGGGCCGCCATCGCAGTTTCCGTTGACAAACGTCGGCAAACGGAACTGACGGGTCAAAATTACCGTATCGGTCTGCGGGTTATGCAGCAGAATCGTGGCACCATTGCCCCGGTCATACGCTTCGCGCTGCTGCGTTGTCCATTGCCCATTTTTACCGAGGTAATTGAACGTGTAGCGTTTCAGCACGTACCAGTTGTCAGACAGCAGTTTCTCTTCCGTTATTTGTACCCGTTCACTGTTCATTTGTTCAATATTGTTTGAAATTGTTTATTTTTGAACAAAACAACGCAATCAGGGATGAATTTCCAAAACAGAAAGCAGTTAATTGTACAAACGGTCGAAGAGCGTGGCTCGGCGGATGTCCGTGAACTGGCCGACTTATTGCAAACGTCGGAGATGACCGTCCGGCGCGATTTGGTGCAACTGGCCGCGTCAGGACTGCTTTACCGCACGCGGGGCGGGGCCATGAAGGTCAGTTTAGCTACGGACCAATTTCGGTTTGCCAATAAAACTGCTGTAAATGCCGAACGAAAAGATTATATCTGTCAGTTGGCTGCACAGGAAATTCAGGAAGGTGATGTAATTTTCATGGACTGCGGTAGTACCGTATTTCGGCTGTGTCAATTCATTCGGAACAAACGCATTACGGTCATTACCAACTCATTACCAGTCGTAGCTGAATTACTATCATCCGACGTAACAGTTAATTTGGTAGGTGGCGAAGTTGATAAAGAGCGTCAGGCGGTGCATGGATTGATGGCCGAAGAACACATCGGTCGTTACCGCGCCAACCGGGCGTTCATTGGCGTTGACGGCATTTCGCTTGAAAATGGCCTGAGTGCCAACAGCGAAAAGGAAGCGAGCATTGCCGTTGCGATGGCCCGACAAACGGAGAATGTTTACCTACTCTGCGACTCATCGAAATTAGAAACCGACAAATACCTCTATTTTGCACCCCTGAGCCTGTTTGACATATTGATTACCGATAACGAAGCCAGACCCGACGTTCTAGCGGCATATCGGAAAGCAGGTATTTCGTTGATAAATTGATTCATGTACCAAATCTGGATTGACACCGGCGGCACGTTTACGGATGGTCTTGCCCTTGACCCCGCCGGAAAACTGCATCGCACGAAAGTACTGAGCAGCAGTCGGCTACGCGGGCAATTGATTGCCGGTAAACTTGTTGCGCCCTGGCTTATCGAACCCATTTTTGATGGCTACTCAGGTCGAATAGTTGATACAGGTCAACCGTTCAACGTACTGGCGCTCAATACAAACGGACAGTTAGAAACAGATATAAATCTGCCAAATAACGCAACTGTCGAACTGTTTACGGGCGAAGAGGCTCCTGTTTTAGCTACGCGTTTATTAACCAAAACACCGCTGAACCGGCCGTTTCCAGCCATCGACATGCGGCTCGGCACGACCAAAGGCACCAACGCCCTACTCGAACGAAAAGGTGGACGCGTGGCTCTGTTGGTCACGAAAGGATTCTACGATTTGCTTAAAATTGGGACCCAGCAACGGCCTGACCTTTTTCAGTTAGCCATCCCACCCGCCGAAGTGCTGTATGACTCCGTGCTGGAAGTGGATGAACGTATTGCTGCCAACGGACAGATATTGATCCGTTTATCTGAACAAGTGATCTCAGGGTTAATCAAAAAACTCCATGAAATGAAACCCGATGCGGTGGCTGTATCATTGCTCAATGCCTACCGGAACCCGCTTCATGAACAGCAACTTTATGATACGCTAACAGCCGCCGGATTTCCCTACGTAACGTTGTCAACAACGATTTCGGCAACGCCCGGCTATGTTTCCCGCACCCAGACCGCTGTTGTCGATGCGTATCTGACGCCCGTTATGCGGAGTTATATTGACAATGTTCAACAGCAACTTGGACACGGGAATCCCGTGCGGATTATGACCAGTTCGGGCGGTCTGGTCCGCGCAGACTTGTTTCAACCGAAAGATAGTTTGCTGAGCGGACCAGCCGGGGGCGTTATTGGCGCGGCTACGATATCCGGCAACCTACACGAAGCAACACGTACGCTTACCCTCGACATGGGCGGCACCAGCACCGACGTTGCCCGGATTCATGGCGATCTGGATTACCGATTTTCCACTAAAATTGGCCCGTTCGATCTGCAATTGCCATCACTTGCCATTGAAACCGTTGCGGCTGGTGGCGGCTCTATCTGCTGGTTCGAAGAGCATGGTGCGACGCTCGCCGGTGCGACGCTCGCTGGTGCGACACTCGCCGGTGCGACACTCGATACGTCATCAGCCGGAGTTTCGTCGGGGCAGTTACGGGTGGGTCCGCACAGTGCGGGTGCCAATCCCGGCCCGGCCTGCTACGGTGCCAGTGATCCCAATCGACCCCTGTTGCTGACCATCACCGACGTAAATTTATTATTAGGAAAACTACATCCGAAGCAATTTGGCATTCCGGTTTTCCCGGAGAAAGCGCGGGCTGCATTAGACCAGGTTATCAGTCAGATACAAGAAAAAACGGGTCAGGTTTTCAGCGCGACAGAATTGCTTCGCGGTTTCGAGCGTATTGCTAATGAAACGATGGCCGGGGCTATTCGGAAAATCTCGGTAGCGCGCGGATTCGACCCAAAAAATTACAGTTTACTGGTTTTTGGCGGAGCGGGCGGTTTGCATGGTTGCGCCATTGCCCGATTGCTGGGTATGAAGCGGCTCGTTCTTCCTTTCGACGGTGGATTATTGAGTGCTTACGGTATTGGTCAGGCTCAGATTGAGCGGATGGCAACGCGGTCTGTTCTGCAACCGTTGGCCGACATAGACGCGCATTTACCCGATTTGATACGTGAGCTTACCAATCAGGCAACGCAAACGCTCAGGCAGGATATTGGCGCAGGCGAAGCCATACGTGTACGGTCTGTTTTGCTGTTCATGCGCTTGCAGGGTCAGGAAACATCAGTTGAAGTAATTGTTCCTGAGTATGCATATGTCGAGTTGAAACCCGGGGCCAGTCATGTTACTCGGAACGAGATTACCAATATTGGCTTTCAACCCGATTTACTTTTTCAGCAGAAATACCAGCAACTCTACGGACACTTTCCGGCAAACAAATCCATCGAAGTAGAGAGTCTGCGCGTACTTGTCAGCACGGTTGCCGATACGTTGCCCGTCAGCAGTGCGCCCGTCAGTCATCGCCACGCCATTCCGGGGTTTATGACCGATACGTATCCAGCTTACGACTGGACGCAGTTGCAGGAAGGCGATACATTTCGTGGTCCGGCTTTGCTGCTCAACACAACGTCATCGGCCTTTATCGAACCCGGATGGCGGCTTATCGTTCAGGCCGATAAAACTGCCCTCGTTGACTACATCGCCGATGTTGATGAACCGATTGAGATCGAGTCAAATGAGGTGATTCAACTGGAGATTTTCACGCAGCGATTCCGGGCCATTGCCGAAGAAATGGGTGCTCAATTGCAGCGAACAGCCTTTTCGACCAATGTAAAAGAACGGCTCGACTTCTCCTGTGCGCTGCTCGATACCAACGCACAGTTGGTTGCCAATGCCCCACATATCCCGGTACACCTCGGCAGTCTGGGGGTTTGTGCGCGGTTGATCTTGCAGAAAATTCCGCTCGAACCGGGCGATGTTGTCATCACCAATCACCCCAAATACGGCGGCTCTCACCTTCCCGACGTAACGCTGCTGAGCGGTGTTTTTGCCGATGAACGTAACGGCGAATCGGGACCACTGATTGGCTACGTAATCAACCGGGCGCACCATGCCGAAATTGGCGGAAAAGTGCCGGGGTCGATGCCGCCCGATGCTACGTCGCTGGTGGAGGAAGGCGTGGTGCTGGAGCCGATGTATGTGGTCAAAAAAGGCGCGTTTTTGTGGGAAGCAGATAGCGACGGAGTAGCAAACGGACTGGAGAGTTACTTCACGAATGCCCCCTACCCTACCCGCGCTCTGGCCGAAAACCGGGCCGATATTGAAGCTGCTCTGGCATCGCTTCGGGTGGGTGAACTGGCTCTACAACGACTTGCGCGTGAACATAGTTTACCAATGGTTCACCATTACATGTTGCGCTTGCAGCAGGCCGCTACCAATGCCATTGCAACCGTACTGAAACCCCTTGACGGACAAACGTTTGAGGCCGAAGAATCCCTCGACGACGGACACAAAATGCGCTTAAAGATTACGATAAACGCGGGGCGGATTTCCCTCGATTTCCGGGGAACATCGGGCGTTCACCCGAACAATCTCAACGCCAATATTTCTATTTTACACAGTGCAGTGCTCTATGTTCTGCGGCTCTGGTGCGACAAAGACATCCCGCTAAACGAAGGTTTAATGGCCCCGGTCGGGTTTATTTTACCCGAATCGTCATTCCTGAATCCAATTTTTCCCGACGACTCAGCCAACTGTCCGGCGGTGGTGGGCGGCAACACCGAAGTGAGTCAGCGGTTAGTCGATACGTTGCTGAAAGCGTTGAATTTGGCCGCATGCAGTCAGGGAACAATGAATAATTTTCTGTTTGGCAGCGACGGTCCGACAACCCGGAATTTCGGTTATTACGAGACCATTGGCGGGGGCGCGGGGGCTACTAAGAGCGAGGATGGCCGGTCGGCGGTGCATCAGCACATGACCAATACCAAACTCACCGACCCCGAAGAGCTCGAACGCCGTTACCCTGTTCGGCTGCATGAATTCAGTATCCGTAACGGTTCCGGGGGAAAGGGACAGTGGTGCGGGGGCGACGGCATCATCCGCGAAATCGAATTTCTGGAACCGGTGCAGGCCACACTTTTGAGTCAGCATCGCATTGTAGCTCCCTATGGTCTGAACGGCGGTGAACCGGGAGCAGTCGGCAGGCAAACGCTGATTGGTATTGACGGGCAGGAAGAGGACTTACCGGGCATTTTCACCCGGCCCATGAAACCGGGCGAACGCATACGTATTGAAACACCGGGGGGCGGGGGTACTAATTCTTTGGTTAAAAGAACGACAGGATAAGTAAACAAAACACTTATCGGTATTTTCCAGATGTTTAGCAGCCAAAAGCATTAAATAGAATTAGTCAATACGGGCAAACCAGTACTTAACCCGGCCAGATGGATCGCTGATTTCCAAATTCGCTCGCTCACTCTTACTTACTCACATTATGAAACACGTATCGCATCTGATTTCCTGCCTAACCCGATTCCAGGGTCAATTTTTTATCATTTCTATCTACCATTTTTGGCTCCGCCCGATACGGGGTTTATTGATCGTACTACTAACGAGCCTAACTCACTTAGGTTGGAGCCAGTGTACGCATCCCGACTATGTAGCATTAACCGATCTCTACAATGCTACCAACGGCCCCAACTGGACTACCAAAACCAACTGGCTAACTGGCTGTGATATCTGTGATTGGTATGGAGTGAATTGTGATGTAAATGGCCGGGTAAGCTTACTGGAACTGAGTAATAACCAGTTGAGTGGTAGTATCCCAGCCAGTCTGAGTGCACTCTCGGATCTGCAGGAACTCTATCTAAGCTCAAATCAGTTGAGTGGCAGCATACCGGCCAGCCTGAGTGCACTCACCAATCTAAAAGACA
>JANPJE010000068.1:0-11052 GCA_031425355.1 Spirosoma sp.
TAAGTTTGTCTGCGAAATGCGGTTGGTGTACTACCCGTATACTTCCGGAACTGCTTACATAAGTGGCTCTCATCCGTGTAGCCATATTCCTCTGCAATCTGAGCCAGGGTCAACGGACTGTACAGCAAGCGGGCTTCAATGAGTTTAATTCGGTGCTTGATAATGTACTGCTTGAGGGATTCGCCTGTCTGCTTCTTGAAAAAGAGGCTTATATAAGCGGGTGCATAATGGAATACATTGGCTAAATGGTCAATGGTAAGCTTATTGGGTTGATAGATGTGTTGCCGAATGTACATCAGGATCGCTTCCACCGAATCGTTTTGGATGGGTCTGGCCAGTGTCTGATCGAATAAGTTTCGAGCCAGAATCACCAGCATACTTCGCATCAGGCTATCCCGAATGATGGCAAAGTATTGAGACGTCTGACGGTTATATTCCTCTTCCAATACCAACAGCAGATGGTATAGTTTCTGCTTCTCCGGTTTATCCGTTACAATGGAGCCACGACTTTGTGAAGACGTATTGAGTAATGTTCTGATAATCGGCTGCCAGGGGCTGTCTTTGTCCCCGACTGATTGCTTATGGATGGATTCATTGAAGCGAATAAAGCAGAACTTGGTTACCGCATGAATGGCAAAATCATGGTAATCCTCTGGCCCTAATAGAAATACATCCCCCTCGCTATAGGCGAATGCATTCCCGTTAATATTATGCATGCCATTGCCCTTTAGTATAAAAATAATCTCGAAGTAGGTATGCTTATGGACCGCGTGCATCCAGGTCGAAGCCTCAAAATGATAGATGTTAAAGGGCGTATGTAAAAGGTATCGTTTCATAAGTCTTTTCCGGAGCTATAAACCTACCATGGAAGCATGGATTTTTACAACGTATTGCGATTCATGCTACAGTAATTTTGCTGCTGTTTAATCAGTCCTCCGTTGTAAAATAAGCCTATATATGAAACGACTTGTTCTGTTAACCGCCAGTTTACTACTCGTTTGCTTTTTTTCATCCATGCGTAAACCCGAGAAATGGGTATCGCTTTTAGATAAAGACTTGACTCAATGGGACACCTACCTAAGCTATGCGCATACGCTGGACTATAATGGAAATATACCAAAAGATGCATCAGGCACCCCACGTCAGCCGATCGGTTACACCAAAGATGATGCCCACGTTTTCTCGGTCTTAAATGAACCCGGCGGTCCTGTTTTACGGATAAGCGGGGAAACGTATGGTTGCCTGTTTACCCGCAAGGAATACGAAAATTATCACCTCAAACTTCAGGTTAAATGGGGAAGCAAAACCTATGAACCCCGAAAAACTAAATTGCGCGATTCGGGCATTCTCTATCATTCGATTGGTGAAGCCGGTGTAGAGTATTGGCGTTCGTGGATGCTTTCGCAGGAGTTTCAGATCATGGAAGGGCACATGGGTGATTTCTGGTGCCAGGCTAATTCCGCCATTGATATCCGGGCTTTCCTGTCGGAGGGCGTTATGAACCGGGTGGCCGACGAAAAACAACCCTTCGGCACATTCAAAAAAGGCAGTGATAGTTATTGCCTTCGGTCAGCCAATTACGAAAGTCCAGCGGGCGAATGGACAACGTTAGAGCTAATTTGCTTCGAGGGCAAAAGCCTTCATATTGTGAATGGACACGTGGTTATGGTCCTGAAAGACTCTCGCTATATAAAACCAGATGGGCAGGAGGTCCCCATGAGACGGGGTAAGATCCAGTTACAAAGTGAAGCCGCAGAAGTCTTTTACCGGGACATTCGTATTAAACCCTTGCTGGCACTGCCAAAAGTATATGCAGGATTATTTTGATACGTGCTTTTTTTCAGCCGCAGCCTGTAGGTTAACCTGACCTAAAATAAATAAACCACGAACCATTCGTTTAGGTAAATAAAGCTTGAAAACCGACCCATCTCACTAATCATTGGGATAGGTTGGTAACGAAGTCAACAGCGCTAACAAGTCGCCTAAATCCACCGGTTTAACCAGGTGAGCATCAAAACCAGCGGCCTTGCTAAGTCGTTTGTCCTCCTCTTGGCCGTACCCCGTTAAGGCAATTACCCGCATTGACTGACCCCAGACCTGTTGGCGTAGCCGCCGACACGTATCGTAGCCGTTTAGACCCGGCATGCCGATGTCTAATACAATCACCTCCGGTTGCAGGCTTTCGGCGGCCGCGATGCCCTCCTGACCACTATGGCGGGTGTGGGTGTCAAATCCCTTTAGTTTCAATAGCATGGCCAGGGTAAGGGCGGCATCGGGGTTATCATCCACCACCAGAATCCGGCGGGGGGCAAGGGGCTTCATGCCGACGTCGGCAGGAGGTGATAATTTGGGTACTTCCCTCAGGGTAGGCAAGCGCACGGAAAACTCGCTGCCCTGCCATAGTCCCTTGCTACTGGCCGTTACCCGGCCTCCATGTAGTTCGACTAACTGACGCACCAGCGTCAGCCCCAGCCCTAAGCCACCCTTCGACCGTTCCAGGCTGGCGTCGACCTGGGCAAACAACTCAAAGATGCGCTCCAACTGGTCGGCGGCAATTCCGATGCCGTCGTCACGGACCCGCAAGAGGGCCATGCGATGGTCCGACTCCCCGCCAACGCGCTCCAGCGTCAGCCAAACCCGCCCGCCTTCCGGCGTGAATTTAGCCGCATTGTTCAACAGGTTACTGACGATCTGAATCAACCGGGTGGCATCGCCCTGCATATGAAGTGGTGCAACTGGTAGTTCGACTGTCAGTGTATGCCGGTGGGCTTCAAGCAATGGACGGCTTGCCTCAACAGCCTGCCCAACCACCTCGTTCAGATCAATAGGCTCCGGGCGAAGCCTGATTGTCCCCCGGCTGATACGGCTTACGTCGAGCAAATCATCCACTAAGCGGACTAACTGATCGACCTGACGCCCCATTAGCTGGGTAGCCGAGGTGATTGTCTCAGTGCCATCCGCCGTTAGGGTCAGGATTTGTAGGGTGTTACGGATGGGGGCCAGGGGATTGCGCAGTTCGTGGGCCAGCGTAGCCAGAAAGTCGTCTTTGCGCCGGTCGGCCTCGCGCAACCGGGCCTCACTTTCCTCCATCTGTCGGCGAGCCAGCACCTGCTGGGTAACATCGGCGGCCATCTCCATAATAGCATAGACTTCACCGTCCCCATCTCGAAGGGGATTAAAGCTGTAATCGAAATAAAACGTTTTCAACTGGTCATCAATGAACAGATCAGCACGCCCACCTTTAGACTCATACGTACGACCGGTGGTGAAGATGTTGTCAATCGTAGCCAGAAAATGTTGGCTTTTCAGCTCCGGCAGGGCTACGGCGAGTGGTTGACCAATAACCGACGGGCCTTTGCCCCAAATGGAAATCATTGCTGCATTAGCCACTTCAATGCGTAGGTCCCGACCTACAAACAGGCAGGTGGCTATTGGAGCGTTCTCGATCAGAGAGCGAAAACGTCGTTCACTTTCCTCTATTTTTTGGCGGGCAATGACTTGGTCTGTAACTTCGACGCATACCACAGTTACACCGCTGATGCTACCATCAACCTCCCGGTAGGGTTCATAGACGAAGTCAATATACGTCTTTTCAAGCCGATCATTCCGCTCCAGATCGACGGTAAGTTCTTTAGCTACAAATCGCTCTCCCGTAATATAAACACGGTGTAGAAGTTCTTCAAAACCCTGTCCACCGGCTTCGGGTAAAGCCTCAAAGAGCGGTTTATTGATTACCTGTTCGCGGGTACGGCCCCAATACGTCAAGACCCGCTCGTTGGCCTGTGTAATCACGAACTGAGGGCCGTTGAACAAGGCTATGGCGACGGGAGCCAGTTCAACCATTGTCCGGAAACGGTCTAACTTATCATCGATCATGAGTCAATACAAGAGGTGTAGCAGTGGTAATAAGCAAGATAACAAGATTCCTCCAATTGAAAAGCGTATAAACCGTCAGGAAAAAAGCCGGTTGATTTGGCAACCGCTCAATCCGTAAACTCGACCTTTCCCTGTTTTCTGATGGATTGAAAAATCCATTTGATCGGTTACGTAGTTATCTGCTAAAACAGAACGAAGCAACTGAAACGAACATGGCCTACGTCTTTAAGTCCGAAGGGTCAATTGCCCACAACATCAATCGAATCCTTTCTGAAGAAGTCAAGGCGGCTCTTGACTCCCTGGAAAAACCCGACCAGCCAACCTCAGAAGCTATTCACAGTATCCGTAAACGAATCAAAAAGATCAGAGCTTTGGTTCGATTAGTCCGTAGCGAACTGAAAGAAAAAGACTTTCGGCGTCAGAATGGCGATTACCGAACCCTTGGCCAGCAACTGTCGCCGTTGAGGGATGCTACGGTCATGATCAACACTCTGGACAAGCTGCGCCAGGCTCAGCCTACTATTGTAGCCCCCCAGGTATTTACGAGCCTTCAAAAAGCCTTAATCACTCAGCAAGATAGGGCAGCCCGCCAGTTTTTCGACGACCCCACCCAGATTAACGGGGTGATTAAGGCGTTTAGACAGGCTTCCCAACGCGTGGCAGGCCTGTCTAAACGACACAAAGGTTTTCGGGTGATGGCCCCTAACCTGAAAGGTATTTACCAGCAGGCCCGCAAAGCATTGAAAGTGGCCATCCATACGCCCAGCATTGACCATTTCCATGAATTACGCAAAGACGTAAAAACGCTTTGGTATCATACCCGGTTGCTGGAGCCGATTTGGCCTGAACTCTTCAAGGCATATGCCCTCGAGTTGGGTCGGTTGGGTGAACTGCTGGGCGACGACCATGATTATGGGGTGTTAGCCCAGATGATTGATTCAGACCAGCTTTTAGTAGGTAACAAACAAACCAAAGAAGCCCTCCTTCAAGGGCTGCATGGGCAACGAATTCAGTTACAGGCACAAATTTACCCCTTAGCCAACCGGTTACTGGCCGAAAAGGCGGATGGATTTGTCAAACGGTTCGAGCGGCCTTGGAAGCTATGGCAAGCGGAAGCGAAGGGGGCACCAGTAGACCACCGGCTTCAAGCCGCTTAAAGCAAGTAGCATGGGCATCGAAATCGAGCGAAAATACCTGGTCAACGGCGACGCGTGGAAAAAACAGGGAACGGGCCAGCTTTACCAGCAAGGCTATTTGAGTAATCATCCGGATCGGACGGTACGTGTTCGAACGATGGAGGACAGGGGCTATCTCACGATCAAAGGCAGAACAGTAGGCGCCAGTCGGGCTGAATATGAGTACCCCATCCCCTACTCTGATGCCCAGTCAATGCTGGATCAGCTATGCCAGCCGCCAATTATTAGAAAGATTCGCTATCGGATCGCTTATGAGGGGCTGCTGTGGGAGGTGGATGAATTTCAAGGGGAAAACACTGGCCTGGTGGTCGCTGAGGTAGAATTAACCGATGAACATCAGCTAATATCACTTCCTCCCTGGGTGGATCGGGAAGTAACCATGGAAGAAAAATATTACAACGCCTACCTGAGTAAATATCCCTTTTCCCAATGGAGCCAATCCCATGAGTAAGCGTTCAGGTGTATGCCTCCTGGTAAGGAAACAGAAAGCCAAACCTGTATTTGCAATAAAGGAGATTGAAATGCTATGAAAAAACTTAACTATTGAAATGGTACAGTATCAAGATTATACTGACCGCATGGAAACATGCACTACAGTAAACGATCTTGACGGCGTATCCAGTAAAAAGTAGCAAGCCTACATCGGTTAGTGACAAACAAACCATCATTTGATACGAGAATACATGACCAAACAGCGAATATTTTTTACCGGGGGATCGGGAAAAGCAGGTAAGCACGTAATTCCTTACCTGCTCGACCAGGGACACAAAGTAATGAATGTAGACCTGATGCCTTTGGATCACCCAGGGGTCGGTAATCTGGTCGCTGATATTACGGATTCCGGACAAATGTTTAACGCCATGAGTTCATATACCGGCTTAGATGAATTGGAGCCAGGTAATGGCGTACCAAAATTTGATGCGGTAGTCCATTTTGCGGCCGTGCCCCGGATCTTACTCAAACCTGATAATGAAACGTTTCGCATCAACACCATCGGCACTTACAATGTGATTGATGCAGCAGTTAAACTGGGTATCAGAAAGATCATTATTGCTTCCTCCGAGACCACCTATGGGATCTGTTTTTCAGATGGCCAAACCAACCCTAAAGTGTTGCCGCTGGAAGAGGATTATGACGTTGATCCCATGGACAGCTACGGCTTATCGAAAGTGGTTAATGAACAAACGGCCCGCAGTTTCCAGCGTCGGTCAGGCTTTGATATTTATGCCCTTCGGATCGGAAATGTAATTGAACCCCACGAATACGCCGAACTGTTTCCCTATTATTTTACGAACCCGGAAGTGCGACGCCGGAATGCCTTCTGTTATATCGATGCGCGGGACCTGGGGCAGATTGTAGATTTATGTCTAAAAAAAGAGGGCCTTGGTTATCAGATTTTCAATGCGGGTAACGATCACAACGGGGCCATTCTTCCCAGTAAAGAGCTGGCGGAGACGTTCTTTGCCGGGGTGCCAATCATTCGGGAATTGGGGGAGCATGAAGCCTTGTTTTCAAATCGAAAAATCCGTGAAGTTCTGGGATTTAGAGAACAACATAACTGGCAGAAATACGTAAAATGAGGGTTGTAAGGTAACCGTGGACTTTTTCCATGCGGTATGGCAGCATCACATACAGAACTTGTGGCTATTGACAATTGAGGGTGTCCGGCTAATTCGCCCCCTCAATCTCATTTAAACTTATAGTTTTTGTTTCACACTAACCAGAGAGCGGTATACAGGATGGTGAAATATTACATCAGCGGCATAAGCTTCCCCCTGAACCGACCAATGTCCATCACAAGGAACATATAATTGCTCCAGATTACCTTTATAAGCCATAAAAGATGATGCTAAAGGAATAAATTCAACACCGTTCTGTTGACAGAACTTGGCAAGTAGCGGGTCAATTCGGTTGACTTTCCCTCGTTTTAAAGCGTTAAGATCCCACAACGTTGGTATAGAGAGGAGGATAACTTTTCTGCCTTCAGCTTCCTTTATGAGTTTAATAAGCGAGTAACTTACATAATTCCAGTCGTCATCGTCAAACTGCTCGTAAGTAGTAAATCGGCCTTCCTTATAGCGTCTTGCCTTCATTTCGCTAAGGAATCGAAGTATACTGGAGTTAGAGAAGAAGTTGGCTTTGAGCTTATCCGATAGTGTTAACACAGCATAGACGGAATCAACCACCTTCAATAAGGATAGTTGAGTATGATTACCGTAAAAAATAGATTGGTCAACGCTCGCCAGACTGTATTGCAACTTGTAGTTAGGATAGGTTCCCTGCCAGTAAGGATTATAAATGGGCCAGTCAACCAGTCCGTATGCTTTCCGATCAGTATAACTCTCAAAGTCGTTAGCGGGTAAAAATCCAACTATCAAAATGTCGGCGTCATAGGCCTTGACTATACTTTTATAGGTTAAATAATAATTTATGGGGCTGGAGCTATTTACGGCAAAATTGAGGTGTTCAAGTCCTGTTTTCTGCTCCAGAATAGAAGATAACCGCTTGCTATTGTTGACCATAAATCCCTCTAAGAAGGAATCTCCAACGAGTGCAACCCTCTTTTTAGTTAGATCAAGGTTGATAACAGATCGCTCCCGGTCGTTTGATCCGGCTGAATTAAAAAGCCACCCGATCGAGTCACCTTCACAATTCATAAATTTATAGGATCCATTAGGAACGTGTGATCGACCTGTTACGGAGTTCAGGTCGCCTGCCGGGAAAGGTTTTACATTGAGTATTGCGGGCGAAATATAGAAACGTCGAAATTCGAAAGGAGAACTCCTTACAAGCTTAAGTGCCAGCACCAAATGCCCTATACCTTCAAACAGGAGTAAAAAAAACAGCCCTGAAAGAATGGATAGAGCTAAATTCTGGATTATTTTTTGCCGGACGGTTAATCCTAAACTGACCAGAAACCCCACCCCGTTAACGGAGAGGAGCATGGCGAAAACATTGGTATAAACTACACTGCCCAGTAGCCCATCTGCATTCCCCCGGAAATGATCATACGTATGACAAACTAACCATAAACTTAGCAGTGTAACGGTTAGGACAAGAAAAAATCTTATGATTCCATTTTGAGACATGGTGCGTTTTTCATGAAATTGCGTTCACTCTTGGGCAACGTTTATCCGATATGAGTAACAGCGTACAGTACATTACCTGATGCAATAGTTAATGCACGATAGTGACACTGCTTTATCTGCAAGTTGGATCGTTATAAAGGATAACTTTTATGTATGGGAAGAATAGTAGTAGAGTAGAGCAGTGTGTAACTGAGCAAACCTATCTTCATCGGATGACTAAGACAGTTTGATTAACCATCCCAACGTAGGTATGACGGCACAGGCCGCCCTGCTGGACGACCAAAGATAATTTGTTCAAACCGAACTTACAATCCTTCGTCGGGATGACAAATACAGGCTCTTCAAGAAAATCCTTAAAAAATATATTCCTCCCACCTGTTACAAATATCCTGCTCGTGAGCGCTTTCTCCGAATAATATTGGGCCTAAATAGCGAGTACCTCCCTACCGTTCGTCATAAAATAGAATATGAGTATTAATCCGTTCGGCTTTTTTAGCCATATTCGTGTTTTCCCAATAGTATATAAAGCCCAGTCATCAACAATTATCTTCCTTCTGCTACATGCAAAGACGAAATTTTATCCAGTTGTCCGGTGTCGGCATCGGCGGTTTACTCACCGCTTCGGTTCCCGTTCTGGGCAATTCGGTGTCCTCCGAGTACCTGCTCGAAGCCAGCGGGCGGGGTGTTGGCATTGATACAGCCGCCAAAAAGCAACTGGCCGACATTGCTCTCAACGCGGCCAAAAGCAAAGGCGCCACCTACACCGACGTACGCATCGGACGATACCTACAGCAGTATATTTTTACTCGGGAAAAGCAGGTGCAGAACATCGTCAACGCTGAGTCGTATGGCGTGGGCATCCGGGTCATCGCCAGCGGAACCTGGGGATTTGCCGCTACCAGCGACGTAACGCCCGAAGCCATCGCCAAATGCGCCGAAACCGCCGTAGCGATTGCCAAAGCCAACGCCAAACTCCAGACCGAACCCGTTCAACTGGCTCCGCAAAAAGGCGTAGGCGAGGTAACGTGGAAAACGCCCATCAAAAAAAATGCGTTCGAGATTCCGGTTCAGCAGAAAATTGATTTGCTGATGAATGTGAACGGCGAAGCGATGAAAAACGGCGCGGCCTTCGTGACCTCGAACCTGTTTTTCGTCAATGAACAAAAATATTTTGCCTCTACCGACGGTTCGTACATCGATCAGGACGTTCACCGAATCTGGCCAACATTCAACGTATCGGCGGTTGACCGGGCGGCTGGCAAGTTCAAAACCCGCGACGCGCTCTCCTCGCCAATGGGCATGGGCTATGAATATTTAGATGGGCTGGCCTCCGAAAAAATCAAAGCACCAAACGGGCTGGTCGGCTATCGGAATTCGTACGACATGATCGAAGATGCGACGCTGGGAGCCAAACAAGCGAAAGAAAAGTTAACGGCCAAAACCGTTCAAGCGGGCAAATACGATCTTGTTCTTGACCCGAATCACCTCGGCCTGACCATTCATGAATCCGTTGGGCACCCCACCGAACTCGACCGCGTACTGGGTTACGAAGCCAATTATGCCGGCACCAGTTTCGCGACGCTCGACAAGTGGAAATCGAAGAATTTCAACTACGGCAGTAAGTTGGTCAACATTGTAGCTGACAAAACTCAGCCCCACACGCTTGGCACAGTCGGTTATGACGATGAAGGCGTTCCCTGCAAAGAGTGGGATCTGATTAAAAATGGCATTCTGGTAAATTACCAAGCCATCCGCGATCAGGCAGCTATTCTGGGTTCCAACGAGTCGAACGGCTGCTGCTACGCCGATAACTGGAACTCGGTGCAGTTTCAGCGGATGCCGAACGTATCGCTCAAACCCAGCACCGAAAAACGCTCTGTTTTCGACATGATAAAAGGCGTCGAGAAAGGCATTTACATTATCGGTCGTGGCTCATATTCCATTGATCAGCAACGCTATAACTTCCAGTTTGGCGGGCAATTATTCTACGAAATCAAAAACGGCGAAATCACCGGCATGCTCGACGACGTAGCGTATCAGTCGAACACGCAGGAGTTCTGGAACTCGTGCGCCCAGCTTTGCGATCAGGACGATTATCGCACGTTCGGTTCGTTCTTCGATGGCAAAGGCCAACCTTCGCAAGTCAGCGCGGTGTCGCACGGCAGTGCCACTACCCGCTTCAATGGCGTCAACGTAATCAATACCGGACGGAAGATTTAAAAATAGTTTGTGGTTTGTTGTTCGTGGTTGTCGCCACAACAAACTGCAAACAATAAACAAAGCACATGGCAATCTTAACCAAAGAAGAAGCAAAAAAAATACTCGATAAGGTGCTGGCCTACTCGAAAGCCGATGAGACGAGCGTGAGCCTGTCCGGCGGACGGACGGGCAACATCCGGTACGCCCGCAACTCGGTTTCGACCAGTGGCGAATCAACGAACCTTGCGCTGGCCATAACGGCGGTGTTTGGCAAGCGGTCGGGTACGGCAACAATCAACGAATTTGACGATGCATCGCTCGAAAAAACCGTTCGACGGGCGGAAGAAATAGCGCGGCTGGCTCCCGAAAACCCCGAATACATGCCTATTCTGGGACCACAGACGTATCTGCAAACCAGTACATATTCGGAAAGTACCGATAAAATAACCCCTGATTTTCGGGCGCAGGCCACTTTTGATAGCCTCGATCCCTGCCGTCAGAAAAACCTGACTGCTGCTGGCTACATGGAAGATACGACTGGGTTCACGGCCATTGCCAACAGCAAAGGACTGTTCGGCTATAACCGGGCGACGAGCGTTGAGTTTTCGATTACCGTTCGCACCGCCGACGGAACCGGTTCCGGCTACGCAGCCCGCGATGTGAACGACGTGAGTAAGCTGAGCACCAAAGCC
>JANPJE010000069.1:0-2308 GCA_031425355.1 Spirosoma sp.
GGGGCCGTTGTCCGGCTCGCCATGTCGACGACGATCAGAACAACAAGGGTTGTAAAGACAATGAAAACGGCGATAAAAATGCGACGGTTACGGTTCATAAATGTGGGGTCGGTTTTAAGAAACCGACACTCTTTTTGAGTATATATGTCGGTTTTGAGAATCGCACGGACGACCCCGCCGACACCACCGCATTCATCATTATTTCAAAAGTTTCTTCGGTTCAATCTCAAACGCTACGTTGCCCGTTCGAGCCGATACTTCAGCCCAGGTTAGATTGTCGAACGTAACGGCGATCACCGCGCCTTTGCTCATCGACCCGATAGGCTGATGCGTCAGAAATTCAGCCAGATATGATACGTCGGGGTTATGCCCCACAATCATAGCCGATTGCATTGTGTCCGGCAGGGCATTCAGAGCTTTTAAATAAGCTTTGGGGCCACCGTCGAACAGCAACTCGTCCAATCGAACCTGAGCCGGATCATAGCCAATCTGTTCGGCCACAACCTTCGCCGTGTCTTTGGCGCGGGGTGCCGTACTGCTAATCATCACATCGGGCAAAATGGCTTTCGCGTGCAGATAATGACCGACCCGGGCTGCAACCATAGTACCGTCGGAGGTTAACTGGCGGTCGTGGTCGGCCATAAAAATCGCCCGGTCTTCGGCCTTGGCATGACGGACAATATAAAGTGTAATGGACATAGTGGTTGAGTTGCTGCAAAAATACGGTTTCAAGCGTCATGTCGTTTATATCAGCCACCGATTTTAATCGATGGCGCAACAAAAAAGTAGAGGCTACTCGAACCGTTTCGACGGTTTTGCTTCGAAAACCGTCGAAACGGTTCACTCAGGTTTCGTTTCCTTCTTATCCAGCGTTAAAACGCTGCGCTGATAGAATTCGATAGGTCTATGGGCGTTTCGCGTGACAATCCGTACTTTTGCGCCCACAACCACTATCCGGTCGCCGTTTCAGTATGAGTTATCAATCCATTCAGCAGGTATTAAAAACTGCCCACACGGGTTCAGAAGTGACCGTTAAGGGCTGGGTTCGCACCAAACGTGAAAGCAAAAACGCTATTTTCATTGCCCTTAACGATGGCTCGACCATCAATAACATTCAGGTCGTAGCCGAAGCCGGTCAGTTTCCCGACGAAACGCTGAAACTCATCACAACCGGGGCTTGCCTATCGGTTACGGGGCTGTTGGTCGAGTCGCAGGGAGTAGGGCAGGCGGTGGAGGTGAAGCTAACCGACGTAACGATTTACGGCACTGCCGACCCCGATAAATACCCGTTGCAACCCAAACGGCATTCGCTCGAATTTCTGCGCGAGATTGCCCACCTGCGTCCGCGTACAAACACCTTCAGCGCAATTCTGCGAATTCGGCACGCGCTGGCTTTTGCGGTGCATAAGTACTTCAACGACAACGGATTTTTCTATCTCAATACACCCATTATCACGGCTTCCGATGCCGAAGGAGCGGGCGAGATGTTCCGCGTAACTACCCTCAACGCTACCAAACCACCCCTGACCGAAGACGGAAAGGTGGATTACAGCCAGGATTTCTTTGGCCGCGAAACCAACCTGACCGTATCGGGGCAGTTGGAGGGTGAACTGGGCGCGATGGCTCTGGGTAAGATTTACACTTTCGGACCGACGTTTCGCGCTGAAAATTCCAACACGACCCGCCACCTCGCTGAGTTCTGGATGATTGAGCCGGAAATGGCTTTTCATGAGCTAACCGACAACATGAATCTGGCCGAAGATTTTGTCAAAACGGTCATCCGCTACGCCCTGCAACACTGCGCCGACGATCTGGCCTTTTTAGATAACCGGTTGAAGGAAGAAGAAAAAACCAAAAAGAAGGAGGAACAAAGCGAACTTGGTCTGCTCGAAAAACTCCAGTTTGTCATCAGTAACGAGTTCGTGCGGTTGACCTATACCGACGCCATCGAAATTCTTGTGAACTCGAAACCGGCTAAGAAAGGTCAGTTTCAGTACGAAGTCAGTTGGGGCGTCGATTTGCAGTCGGAACATGAGCGGTATTTAGTCGAAAAGCATTTTAAGAAACCCGTCATTCTGACCAATTACCCCCGCGAAATCAAGGCGTTTTACATGAAGCAGGACGACGCTCCGGCAACCAACGCCCGTGGCGAAGTATTCGGGCCAACCGTTCGGGCGATGGACGTACTGTTTCCCGGCATCGGCGAAATCATTGGCGGGTCGCAGCGGGAAGACAATTACGACAAACTCGTTGCCCGGATGCAGGAGGTTGGCATCGACACGGACGCCTTGTGGTGGTATTTGGATAC
>JANPJE010000070.1:0-1919 GCA_031425355.1 Spirosoma sp.
TGTGCAGCAGATTTTCTCTCGGCTGGTCCACTTCTACCGTTACCGTGCCGCCTTCAGCCTTGTGCATCAGCCCGTGCCAGATGGCATTTTCGACGTAGGGCTGCAACAGTAAAGGCGGAATGCACAGATACCGCTGGTCGACGTCGGGCGATACGTTGATGCTGAACTGCACTTTCTGTTTAAAGCGCATGGCTTCCAGTTCGATGTAGAGTTGCAGGGCCTCCAACTCATTTTGCAGCGGCACCAGTTCCGAGCGGGAGTTTTCCAGCACCAAACGAATCAGGCGGGAGAACTTGGTGAGGTAATCGGAGGCTTTATCGGCATCGTTCTGAAGGGTGTAAAGTTTAATGGAATTGAGGCAGTTGAAGATGAAGTGGGGGTTCATCTGGGCACGTAGCGCCGTCATTTCGGTGTCGGCCAGTTTCTGCTCGAACTCGGTTTCGAGCTGGCGGATGTGCTGGGTTTCGAGCAGGCTGCTTTTTTCCTGAACTTCGTTGGTGCGTTGGAGTAGTTTCTCCTCTAACTCTCTGGCGTATCGTTCCTGCATCTGGTTTTTCTCCACCTCTACCAGCCGACTGCGGTAAGCCAGTGCCAGGGCAAAGCAGAACAGGTCAATGACCATACCCACCGACATAAAGAAAGGCGGGTAATACACAAACGTTTCCTCGACCGGCGTTAAGCCGTAGAACCGGAAAAAGCCGTAAAGCGGAAAGAACGTGATCAGGTACAGAGCTAAGCCTCCCGTCAGCAGGTAGGGCTTCAATGGTGAGCGACTACGCGCCGTGGCAACGATGAGTAACGCACCGGTTAAAATGTTTGGCAAGTCCTGTAATATATAATACAGATTGCTGTCAAACAGCCATCCGCCAAATGCCTGTACGAATGAGAGTGCCTGCTGGCCGGCCAGGATCCAAACTAATCCACGAATTAACCGAGTGAACTTTGGCTTCTGAGCAGGCAAGTCCAAAATCTTTAGCAAAAATAAGGCGTAAAAAATGCCGATACTAAACGATAGTGAGGGCAGATTGGGGTGATTCAACAGCGAGTACTGAGCCGAGATTAGCCCCAAGCCAAACCGGCTGTTCATCATTTTAACAACCCAAACGAACGCGGTGCCGGCATAAAGCGCGTAGTACAGGAACGCCCGGTCCCGGTTTAGAAAATACTGGTATAAGGTGTACGTTCCCATCAGCAGGAGGCAGCCCAGAATCATAGCCATCGCTCCAAACAAGTGGGCGGCAATTCGAACCCAATACGCATTCCATAATTCGAAATCCTGGCTGGTAAAAAGCGAAATTTTTAACTCATCGAACGTGCGCACGAGGTTACCCACCCGGATGTAATATTGACGAGTCGTTCGGGGTGGAACAATGACCGGCAATGCTAACGGCCCGAGCGGACTGTGATCCCAACGCCAGAGAAAACCAGCCTGACTAATTTTGGGAGAAGCCGTCTGGCTTAGTTCATACAGGGTAATATCTGCATGAACGCCCATGTGAGCGTACAGACGTACTGTATCTGTTGGATGCGTATTAGTGATCGAGAAGCGAAACCAAACCTGTTGACGTGACCAGTTGATGCTCACGTCCCAGCGGTAGCGTAGATCAGGCTTGAACGGATAAAATTGCTGTTGTCGTATCCAGGCCAGCGACCGGTTAGGATCAGACGATGAGTCGGGGAAGAATTGACTGTTTGGACGAATATCAAGACCGCGCTTCGTGACAGGCTGCCCGTTGAAAACAATCGGCGGTAGACCATCCTGCGCCGATACGGTCAGCCCTATCAGCCAAATCCCCAAAAGCAGACACCAGCGCATAGATTCTGTATTTTCATAAAGATACTGACTGTCAATGCGTTTATGCACCTCGCCCCGGCTGAATAACCCCTTCTTTTGAGTGAGTGGTCGTTTTTTTGAGTGA
>JANPJE010000071.1:0-22793 GCA_031425355.1 Spirosoma sp.
AAATACACCGTTTTTGCGATGAAAGCCCGGCAGATGGCGTACGAATACCAACTCACCTTTGATATTCTGGCCGCGCAGTTCGGGGTGACGATTGTGGCGGGGTCAATTTTATTACCAAATCCATCCGTTAAAAACGGAAAACTGCTGGTTAGCTCTGGCCCGCTCTATAATGTTTCGGCGGTGTTCCATCCCGACGGGCAGATCGACCCGCAATTAATCAAAAAGGTATTTCCCATTGCCGATGAGTTGCCGTTTGTGTGCCCGACAAAGGCGGCCGACGTACCGGTTTTCGACACGCCTGCTGGTCGGTTGGGTGTGCTGATTTGTGCTGATTCCTGGAATTCGACGGTGTATAAAACGCTCAAACAAAAAGGCGCGGCACTATTAGCTGTCCCTTCGTTCTCGGCGGGCGATGGTGTCTGGCAAACAACCTGGAAAGGCTATAGCGGAACCGAAACACCAGCCGATGCCCGTGCCGATATTGGCCGGTTGACCGAAGGACAGGCCTGGTTGACGTACGCAATGGCCGGTAGAGCCACAACAGAGGCCGGTATCACGAAAGGGTTGAACGTGTTTTTGCGCGGTAAACTCTGGGATTTAGGCAGTGATGGCCGTACAATTATTCTGGATAAAACGGCGAACTCAACGCATACAGGCCTTAAAATGACTCCTTCTGTGAACGGCGCTTTATTGACTTGCTTGTGGCTGTAAGACAGTTCGTCATGTCACTACGCTATCCGGTGGCTACCCCGGCATTCGGAACTACGCCTTCGTTCTGAAACAGATTGAGGCCCGTTTCTATGAATTGGTTCTGGCCAGTCCATTCGAGAACATTACGGCGATGGAGTTGCAACTGTTTCAAGATTTGCGTAACCATGAAGTTACGCACCGGGCGTTCTACCGAAGCCTTCGATGAACCGCAAACTAAAGATCAGTTGTGGCCATTGTTACGCCGTTCCTGCCATAGCATTTAGTTTCTGATTACATAAGGTCGACGGGGCTACTCATCAATTGGATGGGCGGCCCCGTCGGCTTTGTTGATTCGGCAAAAAATCGTTTTTCCGGGTCAATGAAGCCCGGTCAAACCAGAAAAATTATATACGCTAATCTACTGACAGTCAGGGGTATAATTATTCGAATAACTAATATTCCTATAATATTTTTCTTTAACAAATCCAAACATCGAAAGATAACGTAAAAATGACAGCCTACTCAATACTGAGCAGAGACCAAAACTTAATTTTTTACTCGATGAAAAACGTTACAAATCGACCTGGAACGACAATTTCGGAGGCAGAGGCCAGCCGTCGGTCGTTTCTGCGGGTAGCGGGAGCAGCAGCCTTAACGGGTGGCCTGCTGACAGCCTGCTCCAACGCGGACGAATCTTCTGTGGTACCTACTGGCAGTGCTCGTGCTGCTGGCGACATGGTAAAATTGCCTACCGGCGATGTGGGTATTTTGGCGTTTGCTTACGTACTGGAGCAGCTTGAGGCCGCTTTCTACGAAATGGTGCTTGCCAAGCCATATCCAAACATGTCAACGTCCGACAGAATGCTTTGGACGGACATTCGCGGTCACGAAATCATTCACCGTGAGCTTTTCAAAGCAGCACTTGGTGGAGCCGTTCCCGTTCTGACATTTGACTTCTCGACTATTGACTTCAACAACCGGGCTGATGTACTGATTCATGCCGAGGCTTTTGAAAAAACAGGCGTAGGAGCTTACAATGGCGCAGGAAAGTATATTTCTGACCCTGGTTATTTGACGCTGGCCGGTAAAATCGTATCGGTTGAAGCTCGTCACCACTCCATCATCCGCGAATTGCAGTATCCATTCTCGGATGCGTTTGCCGGTCCAACGATTGTTACCAGCGATACGGGTTTACACCTTGCCTACGAGCCAACGTTTGTGTTACCAATTGCACAGAAATACATTAAAGAGACACTCGACGCAAGCGCATTAGTAGCCAGCCTCGCATAAACCACTCAATCCCAATGAACTTACAAAACATATTTAGCGAAATTGAGAAAGTGGATGGCGAGATTTTCGATCGCTTAGCACACGTCTCACGTCGGGGTCTATTTAGCTCGCTGACGAAAAAAACGATTGCTGTGGCCGCTCCGGCCATTATGGCTTCGGCCATGAACAAAGCGTATGGCCAAGCTCTGCCAGCCAACGTAGTCGATGTACTTAACTTTGCTCTTGCATTGGAGTACTTAGAGTTCGAATTCTACGATCTCGGCAATAACCTGACGATGATTCCTACCCGGTACAAAGATGCGTTTGAGATCATCCGTCGTCACGAGCAGGTACACGTTCGGTTGCTGAGAAATGTATTAGGAGCAAGTGCAATTCCGAAACCTAAGTTTGATTTCTCGGCAAAAGGCACGTTCAACGATACGTTCAGCAATTTCCAGACGTTCGCGGCTGTTGCACAAACCTTCGAAGACACAGGTGTACGAGCTTATAAAGGTCAGGCAGCTAATCTGCAAAACGCCAAGCCTATTCTGCAGGTAGCCTTGCAAATCCATGCTGTTGAAGCAGCTCACGCGGCTAACGTACGCTACATGCGTGGTCAGAAGGGTTGGGTAAATGGTGGTACTGCCGCTCTGTCAGGTCTGCCATCAATCTTAGACGGCAATTATGCTGGCGAAGAGAACGTTACACAGGGTGGCGTTAACTTAGCTACAGCGTTGGCTGGTGATAACCGTATCACTACGGCCATGATTACCGAAGCTTTCGATGAGACACTAACCAAGGCTCAGGTGTTGGCTCTGGTTGCGCCTTTCTTTGCATAATTAGTACGCTTATATATAGTAGGGTGAGTACAAAATCGCCGGTGCATCAGTTAGATGCCCGGCGATTTTTGTGTAGATTAGAAAAATATACTACTTACAGACCAAAAGCAGACAGCGTTACGAACTCACTCACCCGCGCCTGAATTTCGTCCTGCGTCAGGTTCATAATCCGTTCAGCGCCGAACTTCTCAACGCAGAATGACGCCATGGCCGAGCCGTAAATAATGGCCCGTTTCATGTTATCGAACGAAATATCGTCAGTTTTGGCTAAGTAGCCGATGAACCCGCCTGCAAACGTATCGCCCGCACCCGTGGGGTCAAACACCGATTCGAGAGGCAGGGCTGGCGCAAAGAAGATTTGATTTTCGCTGAAAAGCAGCGCACCGTGCTCACCCTTTTTGATGATAACGGTTTTTGGTCCCATCGCCTGAATTTTAGCGGCTGCTTTGACCAATGCGTACTCTTTAGTTAACTGGCGGGCCTCTTCATCATTTAGCACCAGCACATCAACCAGTTTGAGCACACTCATCAAGTCTGCATTAGCAATGCTAATCCAAAGATTCATCGTATCAAGTACAATGAGTTTTGGCCGGGTGTGCAGCCGTTCGATGACTAATTGCTGCGTCGAGGGCAACGTATTTCCCAGCATCAGGTATTGGCAATTCTGATACGATTCAGGAATGATCGGATCGAAATGTTCCATTACGTTCAGTTGCGTTTCCAGCGTATCGCGGGTGTTCATATCGTTATGATATTTTCCCGACCAGAAAAACGTCTTCTCCCCTACCCGAACCTGTAGTCCTTCCGTATCAATACCGTGCTGATTGAAATCGGCAATAACGGCTTGCGGAAAATCATCACCAACAACGGCAACGAGATTGTTTTCTTTGGTGAAATACGACGCCGACAGCGTAATGTATGTGCCGGAACCGCCAATAATTTTGTCGGTCTTGCCAAATGGGGTTTCCAGCGCATCGAACGCCACGGAACCAACGGTAAGTAAGCTCATTTTTTATACGTTTTGTCAAGTTATTGTTAAGCATTGTCAGGTGTAGTCAGGGATTATATTGACGACTTTCGACAATACCCTGACTACACCCGACAATCCCTGACCCTTTTTATTTCCTCCGCCCAATAGTCGGGCAGCGTTTAAATGGTTTTGTTTCGTCGAACAGTTTGCGGTACGTAACGTGTGTTTTGACGATGCGCGACCCCAACTGACTGACGAACCGAACCATAATCGGGTTGAAATCCCCTACCCAGTTCATTTCGAGTTCAGTATATTGAAAGTTGGGATTATGATCCGCTTCGTGGGGCATCCGAAGAGCAATGGCCGCTTCGACACCTTTGCCCTGATGTTCAGGCGCGACACCAAACACGACGCCAAATGCTTTCCGATTGGTCTTCAGCAGCATGTGCCACAAAAATTTCAGTTTGCCGACCAGATCGAGTTTGCCATTTACGTGCTTGAATACCTGATTCAATTCGGGCAGACAAACGAAAAACGCAATCGGTTCATTCTGATAATAAGCGAAGTAGATTATTTTTTCGTCGATAACTGGTTTCAACTTTTGCATCAACACCTGCGCCTGTGCTGCGGTCATTTCCTTAACGCCACTGTGCCCAGCCCAGGCCGCATTGTAAATGTGCCGAAACTGCTCAGCGGCTGCGGGTAACTGTTTCTTGTCAATCGTCCGAAAGGTGTATTCCGGGTTTTGGTAAATCCGTTGCGCACGCTCCTTTACCGCCTGCGACATATCCACTAATTTGGCCCAGGTCGTCGGAATACCGAACGTAAACTGTTTGAAATAATCCTTGAACCCGTAGTTCTCGAAAAATGGAACGTAATAGGCTTTGGTGTAGGGCATGCAATAGTTCGGCTCCCGGTCGAATCCATCCACCAGCAGACCCCACCAGCGGTCGCGGTCGCCGAAATTAATAGGGCCGTCCATCGCTTCCATCCCCTTGTTTTGCAGCCACGCCTTGCCTGCGTCGAACAGCGCGAAAGCCGCTGACGGGTCGTTTATGCACTCGAAAAATCCCAGTCCGCCGGTAGGCTGGTCGTTATCGAGGTTTGCAATTTCATGGTCGACAAAAGCGGCTACCCGTCCAATAGTTTCGGCCTTATCATTCAGTAACAAATAGCGAATGCATTCGCCATGCTCAAATCGCTTGTTGCGGACTGGGTCGAAGATTTCCTCTACGTCGGTATCCAATGGCCGAATCCAGTATGAATCACCGCGATACAACTGCACGGGAAACTGGATAAATTCTTTCTGGTATCGGGCGTTTCCGCCTACCTCAACTATCTGCATTACAGAACCTCAGCGGGTCAAATGTCAAAAGAAAACGCGAATATAGCCAAAACCAATCGGGCTACCGTTTTCCGGCGAACAATCCCTAACTTTGGGGCGGTTCTGGCAACCTGGAGCCATGACAAAAAACGGAATGCAGCCACTTCATATTTACAATACGCTTGCCCGCAAAAAAGAACTGTTTGAGCCGCTCAATCCGCCTTATGTTGGCATGTACGTGTGCGGTCCAACGGTTTATAATTACGTTCACCTCGGCAATGTTCGCACATTTCTGACCTTCGATACGCTCTATCGTTACCTGACATTTATCGGCTATAAAGTTCGCTACGTCCGCAACCTGACCGACGTTGGGCATCTGGTGGGCGATGGCGATGATGGCGAAGATAAAATTGGCCGAATGGCAAAGCTGGAGAAGGTGGAACCAATGGAAATTGTACAGCGCTTCACAAACGATTTTCATACCGTGATGGCGCAGTTCAATTCCTTTCCGCCCAGCATCGAGCCAACCGCAACCGGCCATATGGTTGAGCAGATTGAAGCGGTTCAGTCGCTTCTGGCGAAGGAGTTGGCCTACGAATCGAACGGTTCTGTTTATTTCGACATCGAAACGTATAACAGGCGGGGCGGCAATTACGGCAAACTGTCCGGTCGTATTCTGGACGATCTGCTGAACGAAACCCGCGAGCTGGACGGCCAGTCGGAAAAGCGCAGCCCGCTCGATTTTGCTATCTGGAAACGGGCTGCTCCCGAGCATTTGATGCGCTGGAATTCACCCTGGGGCGAAGGCTTTCCTGGCTGGCATCTGGAGTGTACCTGCATGAGTACCAAATACTTGGGAAAGCAATTTGATATTCACGGGGGCGGCATGGACTTGAAATTTCCGCACCACGAATGCGAAATCGCGCAGGGCGACGGGCTTAGCGGTATTGACCCTGTTCGGTACTGGATGCACTCGAATATGCTGACCGTTAACGGCCAGAAAATGTCGAAGTCCCTGGGCAACTCGTTCCTGCCTGCCGAATTGTTTTCGGGAAATCACTACCTGCTCGAACAGGCTTACAGCCCCATGACAGTCCGGTTTTTTATGCTGCAATCGCACTACCGCAGCACGCTCGACTTCTCGAACGATGCACTCAAAGCGGCACAAAAGGGCTACCGACGGTTAGCTAATGGCTTGCGCGTTGTTAAAACGATGACGTACCAACCGGATGAAACAGTAGGAGAAAACGCGGAGAAACAGCAGGACGTACGTCAGGCTGTTCAGCAATTTCATGACGCCATGAACGACGACCTCAATACCGCCGTTGGTATTGCGCAATTGTTTACGTTGCTGAAGTACATTAATATGCTTTACCTGCATCAACTGCCCGCATCGGCACTGGGCGAAGAGGTTTTTGATTTGCTAAAATCTTCGTTCATTTCGTTTATGCAGGACGTACTTGGACTACGCGAAGAAGGCAATGATAATCAGCCCGTTCTGGAAGGTTTATTGACGCTTTACCGCGAATACAAAGAGCAGCGGCAATACGACAAGGTAGACCAGATTCGTTCGTATTTTAAAGCGCAGGGGCTGGCCATAAAAGATATGAAGCACCAGATTGACTGGGCTTATGAAGAATAACTATCCAGACCTGAGCCTGACCTGGATCAGACAAATCATGACGAGATTCACTTTTTCTATTTTTGCTGTTGTATTGTCCATTGCTTCCTGCAAAGAGAAACCGAAGCAAAATGACATGAACGACGCTATCAACCAGCCAGTTGCTGTTTCGGCTCCGGCTTTCAACGCCGATTCAGCCTATGCCTATATTGGCCAACAGGTAGCATTTGGCCCGCGTGTGCCCAATACACCGGCCCATGTTCAAACGGGCAATTACCTTACGGCAAAATTGAAGCAATTTGGTTGTGACGTAACAGAACAGTCATTCGTAGCCACTACGTGGGATGGCAAGAAGTTAAACGCCCGCAACATCATAGGCAGCATCAACCCCAAAGCCACCAAACGTATTGTGCTGGCATCACATTGGGATTCTCGTCCTCATGCGGATAACGACCCAGATGCTGCGGATAAGAACAAGCCTGTTACAGCCGCAAATGACGGAGCCAGTGGCGTTGGTGTCCTCCTCGAATTGGCCCGCACCATTCAACAAAGCGGCCAAAAGCCGACTGTTGGCATCGATATTATTTTCTTCGACGCTGAGGATTGGGGCAACAGTGAGAAAGCCGCCAACGATTTCGAGAAAGAAAGCGGCAACCAGTTCGATTACATTGGTTTCTGTTTGGGGTCGCGCCATTGGGCAAAAAATCCGCATAAACCGGGCTATTCGGCCTATTACGGTATTTTGCTGGATATGGTGGGTGCCAAAGGGGCTACGTTTGCCAAGGAAGGCATTTCGATGCAATACGCCCCCACAGTTGTCAATACTGTTTGGCAAACGGCGAGCCGGGCAGGATATAGCCAGTATTTTATTGATACCCCCGGTGGGCAAATCACCGATGACCACGTAGCACCGAACACCATTGCCAAAATCCCGATGATTGATATTATCCACACCAATATTACGACGGGTGGTTTTTTTCCAGCATGGCACACCGCAGAAGACAACATGAGTAATATTGACCGGGGAACCTTGAAGGCCGTCGGACAAACCCTGTTGCAAGTGCTTTATAATGAGCAATGATGAATGAGCGAATGAGTGAATGGCGGGGGCAATTTCTATTTATTGTTACTGTAGGTGTATGTTTCTTAACGGGTTGCGGTTCAGCACCGGACCAGTTTGGCAAACTTGATCTCCAGAAATGGCGGGGAGACCGGGGCGGATGCAATGGCGTCCGAACCACGTTGGAACCGGGCTTTAAAGCCGAAATCCAAAACCTGAAAGGCAAAACAGCCAATACAATTGGTGAATTACTGGGGCGGCCCGACGTTAATCAGATTGCCGACCGCAACCAGAAGTTTTATATTTACTTCCTGGAGAAAGGCTCTCATTGCGATCAGGCAGGAGCAAAATCCTCCAGTCGCTCGGTGGCTATTCGGATGAGCGCTATTGGTCTGGCAACGGAGATTACGTTCCAGAACGGGATTCCATGATTGTACCCACGGACGGTCAGCCGCTGCCGCATCAGCCCGTGTATGAGTACATTATATGTAGAATTTCTTCCTGATAATCATCTCTTCCACAACTTCCGGCACCATATAGCGGATAGACCGGTTTGCCCGAACACTGTCACGTATAAACGTTGCCGAAATATCCAGCAGTGGCGCGTTAATTAAGCGGACATTTGTGTGCGTTTTAAATTCGCTTTCTTTACTGCGGGGACGTTCGTACACGTACAGGCCGTAGTATTCCAGAATTTTATTGTAGTTCTTCCAATTGGCGAATTGCTCCAGATTGTCCTCGCCCATAATCAGCCGGAACGAATGTTGCGGATACTTTTCGCTCAACCGGGTCAGCGTATCGATGGTGTAGCTGGGTTTGGGCATTGAGAACTCGATATTTGTCGCTTTCAGGCGGCTGTTATCAGCGATGGCCCGCTCGACCATATCGAGCCTATCGAATTCATGCAGGAGGCTTTTAGTCTTTTTAAACGGATTTTGGGGCGATACCACAAACCACACCTGTTCCAGATCGGTTGTGGTGGCCATTGTATTGGCAATAATCAGATGACCGATGTGGATAGGGTTAAACGAGCCGAAGAATAAGCCTATTTGCATTAAAGTTGTAGAGTTATTGAATTGTAAAGTTATTGAGTTGTGCTGAAACGCACTTTACAACCGCACAACTCTACGACTTTTTAACTCAAAGTATGGTCGCCTTTGCCGGCATTTCATTGCCTGCTATAAAATCATCGACCAACTGCTGCGCTTTTTGGAGAGACGTTTCCAGGTCGTCATTGACCAGAATCACATCGAAGCGATTCTGAAAACTCATTTCAAAATGAACTTTAAACAACCGTTTCGACAGGGTCTCTTCGGTTTCGGAACCACGATCAATCAGGCGTTGACGTAGTGTTTCTTCATCGGGCACTTTCACAAAAACGGCCAAGGCTTTATCCCCGTAGAACTCTTTCAACTTCAAGCCTCCCTGCACATCCACATCGAACAATACGTGCTTGCCGCTATCCCAAAGCCGCTGAATTTCCGACTTCAACGTACCGTAAAACGCGCCTACATAGACCTCTTCCCATTCAACGAACTCGTCGTTGTCGATTCGTTGCTTAAACTCATCGGGTGTCAGAAAATAATAATCTTTTCCGTTCTGTTCACTACGTCCCCGGCGGTCGCGGGTGCAGGCCGAAATAGAAAAGCCGAGATTTTCATTCCCGGCCAGCAAATGCCTGACAATGGTGGTTTTACCCGAACCAGATGGGGCAGAAAAGATAATAAGTTTACCATCCACAATAGTTGACAAGTTGATTGGGGCTATACTAAAATTGGGGTAATCAAGGCTGCTTCAGTAAGCGTCACCTTAATTACCCCAATCATGTTCGGTTGAATTAACTGAAACTCAGAATTCGAGCCTTGATCGTTGCCACCAAGTCGTCCGGACAACACCGTTTTTCCATTCGTTTCGTCAATAGCTCTTTAACTTCTTTCTCAAGATGATACATCCGGATACAGGGCTGGCAACTTTCAAGGTTGATTCTCAACTTGGCAAGTTGTTGTTCTGTGGCTTCCCCATCCAGAATCAACTGTATCATCTTTAAGCAATCCGCCTGATGACTGCAATGTTCTTTTATCACAGGCTGCTGGCTGGAGGTTGATGACGATGGCAAGGACGTTTGCATTGGAAAAGTTTAATTTATTCCAAGAATAATAATACCGTTAAGTTATCAGGAGAACCAATTTAGTGCTGGAAAAAGTTCGGATCATTCCTCATTTTCTTCTTTATAACCCATTGATGATGCGTAATCGCGCAATTTTTCTTTCAACAGGTTACGCGCGCGGTGCAAGCGAGACCGCACGGTTCCAATCGGGATATCCAGAATTTTAGCCATTTCCTCATACGTAAATCCTTCGATATCGCAGAGAATAATAACCGTCCTAAAATCAACCGGCAACGAGTTTAGGGCTGTTGCTACTTCATCGCCGATTAAGTCGGAAACGGATTCGGCCCGAAGGTCAACCGTATGTTCAGATTCAGCGTCTTCGGAGTTATAGGTCGTTTCAACGTCCTGATAATCTACTTTCGCTGGCTCCTTACTTTTTTTCCGATAATCGTTAATGAAGCTGTTCTTCAATATCCGAAACAGCCACGCTTTTGCGTTAGTTCCTTGCTCAAACGACGAAATAAACCGGAAAGCCTTCAAATAGGTATCCTGCACAAGGTCATTTGCATCGTCCTCGTCTGTAGTCAGGCGAAAGGCAAAGTTGTACATGGAGTCAATGTGTGGCATGAACTCCTTATTGAAAACCTGATATTTCTGCTCGTCGGTATACCGGCGGGCGGGCGTATCAGCCGAAGGCTGTTCAACGGGGTCTCCGTCGGGTAGCAATTGGTCCGGTCCGGCCGGCGCGCCGGTGCGTTCCTGATCGTCGCGAGTTGGCGTATCTGACATAACTTGGTGTATGGTCGCCATAAAAGTAAGGGTAAATTGCCGTTTACTGTCGGCAAGACTCAATGAATTCATTAATTTGATAAACTGAATTCCCCGAGCATTACTAAGGTCTCTACTGCAAAAACTAATCCTTTGTTTAAAAAAGAGCTAAAAATCAGACTACTATGACGATTTGGCAGTGAACGTTTCATTTATCATCAACGTTAAAGCCGGTTAATCACTATCAGACTGACAGTAATTAACCGGCTTATGGCTAAAATTAGCGTATTTTAAATGGATTTAGCGGCAAAATACCGCTTCAACCAGGAGTCTTTTGCGCGAATCTGCCATGCTGCCAAAAACTCTGCTTTTGTTTTCACCAACGTATTGAAAACCGTTGTATCAGGTACCAGTGAGCCATCTGTAACGGCTGATTTCAGCACAGGTAATGCAAATGTCTTAACTGATCCATCGGTTAGCTGAATCGCTGCCGAACGGTCGAAAAAGTCCACGTCAACTTGCTGACCAATTTGCCGCAACGTACGTACTGATGCGTCGATTGAGCACCCGCTGGGCAGGTTATATCCTTCATCTACACCAACAACCACGAAGCGATTATTAATAACTTTAGCCGATGCCAGCAACGGCTGACCATGAGCAGCCCATTGATTGAGAGCCGGTTGCAATGCCTCCTCAATGGCTTTTGTCTCACCGTCTGCCAGTGGTCGGTTGGCCTGATACACCCAAACGCGGGCAGTATCGGGCAGTTTATCAAAGTCAGTGTACATTTTTTGACTGATGAATTATGACGGGGATATCCGCCTTTTTACAAATGATGAATTCTACAAAATAATTCATCATTTGTAATTCTTTCAAAGCCCTTGCCCCTGCGCGATGAGTTCCGAAATGTCATAGACCCGTACAGAGTCTTCCTTGTTCTTGTTTTTGACTCCATCCGACATCATGGTCATGCAGAACGGGCAGGCTACGGCAATGGTGTCGGCACCAGTGCTGAGGGCTTCCTCAACGCGCTCGACGTTTACATCTTTTTTACCCGGCTCCGGTTCTTTGAAATACTGACCGCCACCGGCCCCGCAGCAGAGTCCATTGGCCCGGACGCGCTTCATTTCAACCAAGTCGGCGTCAAGAGCCGCTAATACCTCACGTGGGGCTTCATAAACCTTGTTTGCCCGACCAAGATAGCACGAGTCATGAAACGTTATCCGCCGACCTTTAAATGATTCGCCATCCTTGACCCGAACCCGTCCTTCGTTGATAAGTCCCTGCAAAAACTGCGAGTGGTGAATAACTTCGTAGTTTCCACCCAGTTCGGGATACTCGTTCTTCAGCGTATTGAAACAGTGCGGGCAGGCCGTCACAATTTTCTTTACGTTATAGCCATTGAGTACCTGAATATTGGCCATCGCCTGCATCTGAAACAAAAACTCGTTTCCCGCCCGACGCGCCGGGTCACCGGTGCAGCCTTCCTCCGGACCCAATACGGCGAATTTGATGCCTACGTGGTTCAAAATACGAACGAAGGCAATCGTCACGCGTTTGTAGCGATCATCGAACGAACCGGCACAACCCACCCAAAATAAAATTTCCGGCTCCTCGCCCGAGGCCATCATGTCGGCCATGGTTGGAACGGTGTATGTTTTTTCCGTTGTCATAATCTTGGTTTATCGTTTGTGGTATGTGGTTCGTTGTCAGTTAACTACATACCACAAACTTATTTGACTTCATTTAAGGGGCTCGTTTACCTGCTCAGCCCAGTTAAAGCGGTCGCTGGGTGAGAATTTCCAGGGCGCCATGTTATTTTCGATGTTACTGAACATGGCATTCCAGGATGCCGGTGCCTGCGACTCCTCCATGACCCGATAGCGACGTAATTGCAGAATAATGTCAAGCGGATTAATATTAATCGGGCACGCATTTATGCACGCCTGGCAGGTAGTGCAGGCGTTGAGTTCTTCGGGGGTAATGTAATCGTTCAGCAGGGATTTCTCGTCCTTGTAGTCCGGCCCGTTGGTTTGCCAGCCACGCTGAATCTCTTCGAGCCGGTCGCGCGTGTCCATCATGATTTTTCGGGGCGACAATTTTTTTCCGGTAATGTTGGCCGGACAAGCCGCTGTGCAACGCCCGCACTCAGTACAGCTATACGCGTTCATCAGGTTTATCCATTTCAAATCCTGCACGTCTTTAGCCCCAAAACGGCCAACTTCGGCAACTTGCTCACCATTGTCGTTCACTTGCGCCCCGTCTGCTTCTGTTGTGAGCGGCAAACCCAGTGCGAGTTGAACCTCTTTCGTTATTTCGGGCATGTTCTGCATTTCGCCCTTTGGTTGCAGGTCGGAGAAGTAAACGTTCGGGAAACCGAGGGCAATGTGCAGGTGTTTTGAGTACGTTACGTAGACCGCAAACGCCAGAATACCCAAAATGTGGAACCACCAGGCAATACGCTCATAAGCGACTAAAGCGGTATCACTGAAATTCAGGAAAAGCGGCTTTAGAAATTGACTAATCAGAAAATCAGGCACAAGTCCCTGTAATTCAGCATAGTGTCCAACTCCCCTGTCGCGAAGGACGCTGTCTGAGGCATTCCAGGTCAGAAAGGCGATCATCAATAGAATTTCGGCGGTCAGGATTATGGTAGCGTCAGGGATTGACCAGCCAAGCAGTTCGCGGTGTCGTTCGGATTGTAGACGCTCTACCTTCGTTACAAATCGTCGGTACAGAAATACCACGCAAACCGCCAGAACGCCAAACGCGAGTACCTCAAAGACATCAATCAGAAATGGATAAATGGGTGTAATGTAGGGAGCAAACAGACGGTGTGTTCCCAGAATACCATCCAGAATAATTTCGAGAACTTCGATGTTAACAATCAGGAAACCAGCGTAAATGATAAAGTGCATGACGCCCACCAGCAGATTGGTGAACATCTTTTTCTGCCCGAATGCAACCAGCAGCATGGTCTTCAGCCGTTCGTCGGCGTGGTCGGTTCGATCTTCCGGGCGACCCAGATTTATAGCGCGGGCAATCAACTTAACCCGTTTGGTTATGTACCAGACTGTTACGGCCAGAGCCGCAACGAATAAAATTTGCTGAATAATAGTCATTCGTTTAAGAGTCTTAGTTGCTCTGACAATCAGCAGATTGAATCAGAAAATAAAAGTTTACTTGAAAATACTTGAGCAATATGTTGTAAAAACACATTCACTACGTACTTTTGCACCCACGTTTCAGGGTGATGTAGCTCAGTTGGTAGAGCAAAGGACTGAAAATCCTTGTGTCGGCGGTTCGATTCCGTCCATCACCACCACCCTAACGTTAAAGCCTTCCCAATTGGGGAGGCTTTTTTTATTATCGCAAAACACCTTTGGGTACATCATTTAATCGAGTTCAAGCCATAGGGAGTCAAAAATAGTATGCAAGCATACTATTTTTTCATCAGCAAATATACGGCTTTCAATACATCTAACAAGTAGTGAAATAGGTTGTTTTTGATTCCCGAAAAAGCCCTCTATCTGTTCAGCCGTTAGCACCAATCCGGCGACTGTTTCTACTTCTGACCTACACCCATTTCAATGCCAATAGCCTGCATAAGCTGACTCGCGTTGAAACTCTGGCAAATGCCGTCGCGAAGTTTATAATCGAATACTAACTCGCCGTTAAGCAGGTCGGACTGGAAATGATAATTGCGAACGAACCCGTCGGCATCAGTAAGTTGCCCTAATTCGAGATCATGAGTCGAAACAAAACCCGATGCCGTAGTCTGATGCAATTGACGAATCAGCGCTTCTGCGCCCCTGTGCCGATCAGCGGAGTTTGTTCCCTTCAAAATTTCATCTAAAAAATAAAGAACAGGTATCGGTTGTTTTCCCTCCTGTTTCGACAGCCCGATAAGCGTTTGCAGTCGCTTGAGTTCAGCGTAGAACGACGACGTACTCTCTTCGAGTGAATCCTGCGTACGCATGCTGGTAAACACACGTACCGGCGAGCATCGGAACCGCTCAGCGCTCACCACGGCTCCCGCCAGAGCCAGCACAACGTTTGTGCCTACTGTGCGCAGAAACGTACTTTTCCCCGACATATTAGAACCGGTGATCAGCATAGTTTTTCCCGAGCCTATCAGTTTGAGAGAGTTGACAACGCTACGTTCGGGAGGCAGTAGCGGGTGAGCCGCTAACGTAATCTCCAGCGTCAGTTGGTTGTCTGCAATATCCGGTGTGGCGTAGTATGGATGAGCGTAGGCGAAACCCGCGAGACTATTGAGAGCCTCCAGTTCGCCGAGGGCTTCGAACCAGAGACCAAGCATTGGGCCGTGCTGCTGCCGCCAACGTTCGATTCGAAACAGATAATGAATATCCCAAAGGGTTGCAATCCCGAAAAACAGGGCGAAATACGGATTTCGGCGATAGTTCAATCCCTCGGTTAACGTACTAAGTTGACCGATAGCTTCGGAAGCCGGACGGTTTTTGGTGGTCAGTGCTTTACGGATAGCCCGGAGCCGAACGGCATCTCCTTTCACCTGTTCGGCTTGTTGGAACAATCCCTGAAAGGCCCGAAGCGCAGCCGAAATCTCGAATGTCTGTTCACTGACTTCTTTCGCCCGCCCGGCCGTCTGGCTAAGCACCAGTCCATGAACTGCCAACGCCAGCAAAACGAACGTGCCGGGTACATGACCCAGTAGCCAGGCAATAAACAACCCCAGCGTGATGAGTGGAAACAAGAACCGTATGATGTTCAGATAACCCGGCAATGGCGATACGTCGGCGGTAGCCCATTTAATCAGTACCTCTGGCGAGCGACCAACCGTCTCCTCTATGTAGGCCAATGCCTCAACCCGTTGCCGCCAGTCAATCTGCGGATTCAGTTCGGCAGCGGCTTGCTGACGCAGTCGAATGGTGTCGGGTTCGGATGGCGCTTTCAACCAGCCTGCCAGTCGTTTCTCACCGTCGTGGGTATGCGTTCGGTTAAGCAGTCGAAAGAGGGAATGTTTACCAAATACGTCTAAATCGCCGGAATAATAATGCGTTGGATTGGTGAAATGCTCACCCGTTTCAGGACGGAGATACTGGCGTTTGAGACGGGCGGCTTCGTCCTGATTAACAAACGCTAACTGATGCGCGACATCTCGTTCCTGCCGAACAGACTGATGTTTTTTCAATAAGATCAGAAAGCCAGCAATACCGACTAACAGGGCAGCAGCCGTGCCGAGTTGATAATCGAGCCGTATGAGCAGCCAAACGGCAGCAACGCTTCCAATAAACCAGACAAGCCGCCAAAACGCTAATTGATTGTATCGACTCCGGGCAACCTGTTCGGCTTGCTGAAATTGTTGTTGACGCTGTATGAAGACGGTTTCGGTGGGCATTGTACGTTTTATCATGCTGGAACGCCAGCCCGATGACGAAGAAAGGTCGGCTACTTATTGCAATCCTGACAAACGCCCTGAATCAGCAGGTTCATTTCTTTGCGGTTGTAGCCTTCGGGCAGTGCAATTGATGGAATCCTCACCGTATCGAGACAAGTTGTCTGGCCGCAATTTTCGCATTTAAAATGCACGTGGTCGTGGTGATGATGCCCATCTGAACACGTTTCACGGCATAGGGCATATTTTGTACCGCCCACATCATCAAGCACTTTGTGAAGCAGTCCTTTATCCAGAAACGTTCGCAGGGTCCGGTAAATCGTTACGCGGTCGTGGTCGGGACCAAGGCCATTTTCGACATCGTTGTGCGCCAGTGCATGACCGGCGTTCAGAAACAAATCCAGCACTTCCTCGCGGCCATTGGTATGCCGGAGGTTAAAGTCTTTCAGCGTTTTGTAGGCTGAGGTCATAATTTGTTTGTGGTTAGTAGTTTATGATTGGTAGTTTGTCGTTTCGTCGACAAACTACCAATCATAAAC
The DNA here is from genome assembly GCA_031425355.1 of Spirosoma sp. Taxonomy (GTDB): domain Bacteria; phylum Bacteroidota; class Bacteroidia; order Cytophagales; family Spirosomataceae; genus Spirosoma. The sequence goes on from JANPJE010000071.1 coordinate 16,568, forward strand.
CGACTATTCTATCGTTTCAAATTGCAGTTTGACCAGATTCGCGTAAATACCGTCCTCCTGATTCGCTAATTGGTCGTGCGTACCAATCTCGGCAATCTGGCCTTCCCGCATCACATAAATCATGTCCACTTTGCGAATGGTTGCCAGCCGGTGGGCAATAATAATCGTTGTGCGGTTCTGCATCAGTACGTCCAACGCTTCCTGCACCAATCGCTCCGACTCCGCATCCAGCGAGCTCGTCGCTTCGTCCAGAACCAGAATAGCCGGGTCTTTCAGGATGGCGCGGGCAATGGCAATCCGCTGCCGCTGACCACCCGATAACTTAACGCCCCGCTCGCCCACAATGGTTTGTAACCCTTCGGGGAATGAGTCGATGAATTGCAGGGCGTTGGCTTTTCGGGCCGCTTCGCGCACTTCTGCTTCTGTAGCAGTGGGTTTACCGTAAAGAATATTTTCGAGAATTGTCCCGCCGAAGAGCATCACTTCCTGCGGCACTACGGCGATGTTTTTGCGCAATTCCGTTACGTTAAAACCTGCCAGATCGCGACCGTCAACCGTAATCTGACCGCCAGCAATGGGGTAATACCGCATCAGTAACTGCACAATCGTGGATTTCCCGGCTCCGCTCTGGCCTACAAGCGCGATTTTTCGGCCAGCCGATACGTCTAATGAAATACCTTTCAGCACAGCAATATCCGGGCGCGACGGGTAAGAGAAACGAACATCATCGAAGCGAACGTGCCCGTGAACCGGCACAAACAACGGAAGGGCTTCGACCGCATTTACTTCGGATGGCTCTTCGAGAATTTCCAGAATCCGTTCCGACGAGCCAATGGTTTTCTGTAATTGCGCATACAGATCGCCCATTCCAGCTACTGAACCGCCAATAAACGTTGTGTAAACAATAAACGTCAGCAGATCGGCGAAGGGCATCTCATTCGATAAAACCAGTGAACCACCGTACCAGACAACGCCAATAATGCCGCCGAAGAGGGCGAAAATCACGAAGGAGACAAATACACCCCGGAATTTAGCGGCCTTCAAGGCCGTACCAACAACCCGTTGGAGGGCCGTTCCGTATCGGTTAATCTCCAGACCTTCGTTTGTAAACGATTTGACCACATTTACCGACTGAAGCGTCTCCTCAACGATCACGTTTGCTTCTGCCAGTAAATCCTGCGCCTGCTTCGATAATTTGCGGATGAACCGGCCAAAAAACATAGCCGCGATGATAATAACAGGAAACGTTGCCAGCATGAAAAACGTGAGTTTCCAGGAAACGTAAAAAATGATGGCCGTACCAATGGTCAGCGTGCCGATCTGCCTAAATAGTTCGGCGACGGTCAGTGTCAGTACGTCCTGTAGCTGCGAAATATCAGATGAGATCCGGCTGGTCAATTCGCCTACGCGCCGTTTCTCGAAAAATGAAATTGGCAGGGTTATGATTTTGCTGTACGTTGCCCGACGCACATCGGCCATGGCCCGCTCGCTGACCTGAGAGAAAAAATAGATGCGAAAGAACGAGAAAATTGCCTGCGCGATCAGCACGCCCACGAAAAACAGGGTAACCTGATTTAGTGTAAACGCCGATTTGCCCTGAATAACGCTCGTAATCTGCCCGATGAGCAGCCCGAAACTCATGGTCGTAACGGTCGATAAAATCAGGAAAACAAACCCAACTATATATTGAACCCGGTACGGTTTCACGAACCGCAGAATGCTGAGCGTCTTCTTCAGCCCGTCGCGGCTAAATTTCTTTTTATCTTCTTTGCTGACTTCTTCGCCAGCATTTCGTCCTCGTTTTGCCATTGTTTTTTCGTGGTGCCGGGATCTTAAACCCGACGTAGTATTAAATGCCGGGTTTAAGTACGCCAGCGGGCGACCGTCCGACACCACATGTCTTATTCCTTCTGACCTTTATATCCCGACTGCTCAAAAATCTGCCGGGCGTTGTCGTTACGCATCAGTTCCGGGATCGATACGTTGCTTTGTTCATCGTGATACCGCCCAACCATTCGCCAGCCAACCCAGCGACCAATAGCACCGGGGCAAGCCTGACCGATTTCGGCAGTGAACGGTCGTTCGTTCAAATATCGCTGTTTTATTGCCGGACTGGTTTGATACAACAACTGATTGTCAATAAAATGCGCCCAAACAATGTCTTGAGCATTAAACGTTTGCGTAAGTTGTTTGTCTGAATATCCGATCACTAAGCTGTCGGCAACGTTAGGAATCATGGTTTTGGTGAATACGTATCCTTTGCCATAATATACTATATCGGCCAGCATGGTTTGGTCGGTCCGATTCGTGGCATTGTATTTGTCAGAGATAGCGAAGACGATGGCCGGAACGATGTATTCTTTCTGGTAACGACGCAAAATATACTGGGGAAACTCCTGAGCCGGTGGTCGGTATTTGGCGTTGGGTCCCGCAAAGTAATCAAGACCGATAATGATCAGGCTGTCCGTAACCACTAAATCAGGACCAAGAAATCCCGTCATAACGGTAACAACCCGGGGCGACTTAAAGTCGGGAAAGTCTTTTTTAATTGCCGTGAACGCATCCGCTAATTGCTTTTTCAGGTCGGCCATATCACCAAATTCGGCCTGAATCTGAGTGTTGAGTTCGTTGAGTGCCGGATTGCTGACCCGGTTGGTCAATTCCCGCACAAGTGCTGTATCATTTCCGGCTCCGTTCGCGTTAAAGTACAATTGAGCCACCGTTGGATTCTGATTGAGTAAGGCCCGAACACTGTCGGGCGATTTACTGGTGAAAAGTCGTTGGTCGAGCCGGGTAAGCGAAACATCTTCGTTTTTGGTACACGAAGCGACTGAGAGTAAGCAAAAAAGGCCCACAATGGCCGACTGTATTCGCATGAAAATCACGGGTTTTCAATATAGAAAACGTGCAAAATTATGAAAAAAGTTGCAGGGTTCGGACTGATTTTAACCCTACTAAGTTTCAGTAGTAACTGGGCACAGTCCACATCGCCCGCTCTCTACCGGCTTCGAACCAAAGAATCGAACGTAACAGAGAAGCGATTCCGCAAAATTCTGGGCGACAATTACGACGGTCAGGACAAAAACCGCCAGGACTATGACGACGACCGCAAACGCCGACGTCGACAGCAAAACACAGATTATGATGGTAATGGACCTGATTATGCCCGCCCGACCCACCTGATCGAAATGGGCATTCGGTTCGCTCCCTCGCTGGATATGAACACCGCCGAAGGAGTCGGTACGTATGCCGGATTTCGTAATAACGGGGCTGCGGTTCGGATGAGCGTTGGGCCAACGCTGGATTATTTTTTCTTTAAAGACCGCTATTCACTCAGCACCGGACTTTGGTACACCATCAAACGGTCGGGGTTTCAGATGCCCGGCTCGTTTGGGGAAACGCGCTGGAATCCGGGTTCGCCTGAAAAAGAATCCATTTATAACCTGCAATACCTGCAAATTCCGGCAACAGTAAAGTTGTTCGCAAATAATATCGCTCCCAACGTCCGCGTGTATTTGCAAACGGGCGGATTATTGAGCCTGAAACTGGCCGAACGGGTGCTGGACGAAGCGCGTAACGGGCTGTACCAAGCCGAAAGCGGGGGCGGTCGGCGGCAGTACGGGTTCGGCGATATTGAATTGCTTCTTGGAACGGGTGTTCAGTACAAAATCAATCAGACAAATGCAGTCAACATCGGCATGAGCTATCAGCGTGGCTTAGTGAATGTTATGCGCGCCAGCAACCTGACGTCAAAAAATCGCGTGGTTTCACTGGAGTTGGGATTTAAGTTTTAATCCTGTGCCTCTCCCCTATTTCGTTTTGCTATGACGTTTGTTGAAACGCCCAACGCACCCACTCCGGGCGGTCATTATTCGCAGGCCGCAGTCCATAATGGTTTAGCGTATTTGTCTGGTATTCTACCCATTACGTTCACCGGCGAAAAGCTTTTGGGTTCGCCCATCGCGGAGCAAACCGAACAAATTCTGAAGAACCTCGACGCCATTTTGCTGGCTGCCGGAAGCTCCCGCGAGCAAGTCATCAAAGTGACAATTTTTGTGTCGGACATAAGTACCTGGGGGGAGGTCAATCAAGCGTATGCCCGCTATTTTGGCAATCACCGCCCGGCCCGATCCGTGGTGCCCTGCTCCCCGCTGCATTATGGTTTTGGCATCGAACTGGAAGCAATTGCTGCCCTTTAAGTGAAGTCAGGTTTGAGAATCTGACTTCACTTATTTCGTTACGTCCACTCATTTCACTATTTCACGCTCACCCGTTCTCCGGCTGAGTGGGCTGCGAATTCAGGCGCATAAAAGCACTGCACTGTAGCCACACCCGCCGAAAAATCGCCGGTTTGGGCTACGCGCAGGTCATACTCGAACACGTGTGTACCAACGGGCAGATAACTCATAAAAAAGTCGGTGCTGGCATCGCGGGGTGATTCATAATAACCAAGTCCGTTCTGGTATTTGTAGCCCGACAGAGCCGCTACCGGCTCAAAACCCGACGCCCGGCCATCTTTCAGGTGAACATATTCCATAGCCCGGTCGGTTTTCAGGACTAACCGCACCTTAATCAAATCGCCCGGTTTAAGCGACGTTTGCGAAGCGACCGGGGTGATAACCGGACCGCCCGGCGAGTCGCGCTGGACGTAAAGCATTTTCTGAACAGACAGTCCGGTGCTGCCCGGCATTACCCGGTCGAGCGGCTCGAAATGCTGCCAGTACAACCCACCCCAGGCAGGGCCATCGGTGGTTTTCGTGATCTTAATGACGCCCATTTCCGGCTTTATTTCCGCGGCTGCATACGTCACTTTCTGGTAGCCCGTAATCGTCTCTGTTTCTGTGGCGCGGCTCTCAATTGACTGTCCACCCAGACTTAACTGCGTAGTCACGCCCGTGCTAAGCCAGTCACTGCCGCGCAAAAGCAAGGCGTAAACCGCTTCGGTGGTGGCTTTGGTGGATGACCACGACTGCGTTTGTTTCTGACGGATAAGCCAGCGTTTCATATCGTCAATAGCTACACGATCCGGCTTAATCTCGTCGAAGGCTTCGATCAAATACGCCTGGGTTTCAATGGGCGTCTGATCCCAGTACAGACCGGCTTGGTTATCAGGCCAGTACATGCCCATTTCTTCCGATTTTCGCGCCCGTTCGCGTAGTGAATTGAGAATGCCGGTTGCCGTTTTCTCATCCCCATACCGATGCAAAGCCATCGCAGAAAGAGCCTGTCCCTGCAAAGTTTGCTTTAGCCAACCGTCGGCTACGCGTTGTTTCAGATACGTCAGAACACCTTTATCGAGCGGAATATCCAAATAAAAACTGCGGGCGTACAGGTACTGAGTTGCCGAAAAATACCACGTACCGATAGTCTTATCTTTCTTTTGCAGATCAACCCATTGCTTCATTTCCGCATCGGCATAGCGAATGGCATTCGTTTGCATGGCGGTGAGTTTGGCCTGCATGGCGGCAGGAAACGGCACTGCATTGGTGGATCGCCCCAATTTCTGCAAATGACCGAACCCGCTTAGGATATGCAGCGTCATCGACAAGTTCGGTGCCATGCCGCCAAACCATTGAAAACCACCGCTTGCCGTTTGCAGTTGCTGCAACTTCTCGAACGTCTGAAGCTGTTCGCTTTCCATCCGGTTTGCATCCAGAAGCTGGCCTAATTTAGCCTGACGATCTGCTTCGGAGCGGGCATCGGCCAACCAGGGCGAGTTTTCCAGCGTAATGGCTTTCAATTCCTCATTCGATTGAAGCGGGCTGCGGGGTGGATTTTTCTGCCACTCGGCAATGACTTGTTTGAAAGCCGGTCTACTATTGACAATATACCCGCCTAACGTATTGGCATACAGCCGACTAAATAATTGCTCGGCGCACTCGTACCGATACTCCATCAGATACGGCAACGATTGAAGCGCGTACCAGGCGGGGTTACTGGTCACTTCCACCGTAAGTCGCTCGTGCTGTGCGGGTAATTCAGGATTTAGATTCGTGAGTTGGCTGAGTCTGAATTCTTTTGCGCCCGGCCCATTCACCCAAAACGGTTGCGTATCCGTTACGAGCATCCGGTTGGGCAGCACGGGCACGGTGAACTCCTCCCCGTCGCTAAAGCTCCCCGACTGGGCCGTCAGGCGGCATATGACCGTTTCGAGACCCACCGGGATAACTAATGTCCAGCCCACCACCTGCCCCTGACCGGACGCTACCGTAACGGACGATTGCAA
>JANPJE010000072.1:0-2321 GCA_031425355.1 Spirosoma sp.
TTCGGGGACTAACCGTCCCAGGCTGCGCGTGGCAACAACCCGATTATCAGCTACTTCGTAAACAATGATGCGTTCCGTTCCGGAATACACGAAATGCAGAAAGAAATCATCGGGCGTTTCATTGGTCACCTCCACCCGAAACCAGTACGCTTTCTGGTGGTCGTTGGGGCGGATGAGCTGGTTTTGGGTTGGCACAAATCGGTAGCGGCCCGGCGATTGCAACAACGAGTCGATAGAGACCTGTCCCGGTCTGACCTCCAAAAGCGAACTGACCCGGAACAGGTCGTACGTTTGCGCCGGATCGCGCAGCGGCACGGGCGCGGCTCCGCAACTGACCCTGAACAGAAAAACGAGTGTGAAGAGGAAAATGTGTTTCATGGATATGGGTTCCGGTGGGTGTAATTTTTATCAATCTTCAGCCCATGACTTTAGTCGTGGGATTAAACAGAATCATATAATGCAGAACCGTTTCAACGGTTTAGGTCAATGGTAAACCGTTGAAACGGTTCTGCATTATCAATACTCGTTCCCGTTTCCTGTTACACAACCCCACGACTAAAGTCATGGGCTGATACGATGTCCGTGCTTAACAAATCAACCACTCAACAATTAACTGATTAACCAATTTTGGGCAACAGGGCGGTACGTAACATGACGTCTACTTTTTGGGCGGGCGTGCCGAATTCTTTGTTGGCGATTAGCTGAAGCGGCCACCGCAGCAGCATGGGCGGATGAACTACTTTCAACCCCAAAGCTGCCGACTGCGCTTCGAGCCGGGCCATGATTCGCTGTCGTTCGACTTCGTCCGTGGTCTGATGAAGTTCAGTGCTGGCTTTCCAGGCGAGGTCGCGATTTTGGGTCATCATTGTCCGCTCAAGTGCTTTAAAGCGCGTTTCAATCAGGTGCAGAATCCGCCCAAGTGGTCGAAAAATACGCCCGACGTTGTCGTTCATCTGGTCGAACATATCATCGAAAAGTTGATTCATGAGGGCAAAATCGCCGGTAATGCTGTTGAGGTCCTGCCCCCGAAATACCTCCGCCAGCACAACGGGCAAATCGAAGGTGATATGGGCGTTGGCCGCCGAAAAAATATGCTGGTTGGTGATGACCGGCAACCGGGCTGCATCGAACGAAACCTGCCAGGGGCCGGTAGCCGCTTCCCCGTCGAAATAGTGGTTGATAGCCTCGAAATACCGATTCCCAAACCCCACGTCGAGCCGTTCCATATCCACCGGATTTTTAAACAGACCCTGTTTGATTCCATCGGCCACGCGCTGCGTCACGACCCGGTACACAGCCGCAAACAGGCCCATCGGGTTGTTCTGCGCCCGGAAATGCCGGGCCACTTTATCCAGGTAGAAAATAACGTCGTCGATACGTTCCAGATGTGGAATCCGAAAGTCGGGCGTCAGGTCTTCCCATTGGTCGGTCAGGGCCGAGGGTAGATAAAATTGCTCGCTCTTAGCCGCATTCGTGTAATCCAGAAACCGCCCGATCATGCCATGACTGAACGCCCGGCCAAGAGCGGCCACCATCACGTTATGATTGTCGAAATCCCGGATGCGCTTATCGAACCACTGCACCGCGTCCATCACAAACGAATCGTCGGCATCGGCGGTCGGTACGCTGAGCATATCAGCGTAGTTGTCACCAATGAAAAACCGGACGAAATACGGCGAAAGGCGCGTCAGTGGCCCCACAATCATGCGCTCATTCATCAAGTCGATGCAGGCGTCGGTCAGTTCGGACCCTTCCATCGACGGCCCTGACTGCTGATCCAGAATAGCGTTCATCAAGGCGCGGCAATCGTCCTCATTCTCACTGAGCAGATCGGCGTCAATGCCCATCATTTCGCCCACTACGTGCCACAAATGCAGATATGCTTCGCGCTCTTCGGGGGTGAGCGTAATACCGAGTTGCTCCAGTCCGTCAATGATAACCACGCTGAACGACAGCAACGTACCGACTAAATCTTCCTGATTGATGGGGATTCCGTACGTGTCTTTATCCCAGTTTCGCTGCTGAGCAAAATGACGAATTACGGCGTGCATGAGCCGCACTTTCTGCGTGGCTACGATAGCTGTGCCGTCCTGCTCGAAGTTATTCTGCGTCAGCATATCGACCACAAACTGAGCCGTTTCCATGAGCCGCCGACTGAACGCGTCTAATGAACCGTCGTGAACGCGCAGCCGCCCGCTCTGGTACAGCACTTTGGCCCCGCGCCAGCAGGTATAGCAGGTTGGCAGCGATTTACAGAGCAGGATAAACAGGATTTTCGGGCCGTGCTGCCGGAACACATCAGCCGCAATCATCAGTTTGAA
>JANPJE010000073.1:0-30305 GCA_031425355.1 Spirosoma sp.
CTGAATGCTTAAATCGTTGAGTACCGTTGATCTGATTGTGGTCGTTTTGCTGCTGTTATTTCTGGTAATTGCCAGTCTGTATTCGAGTTTCAAAAAGAAAACATCCGAAGAATACTTTATGGCGGGCCACTCGCTCAAATGGTACTCAGTAGCGGGGTCTATTTTCGGGACAAACATCCATGCTCAGCAAATTATTGGCATGATGGGCGTGGGATACTCCATCGGATTTGTCCAGAGTCACTACGAAGTATGGGCCATACCGGCTATCCTGATACTCGTTTACGTATTCATTCCTGTTTATCGAAAACGGCAGTTTTTCACCCTGTCGCAGTTCCTCGAAAACCGTTACAATGCCAATACGCGATTGGTTTATACCGTGTTGATGATTGCGTTTATCATGATTCAGTTGATTGGCGGTTTTTATATCGGCAGCCGCACGCTGGGCATCCTGTTTGAAGGCACTTCCTGGGAGCCATCGTATTTGCAGGGTATTCTGGTGATTGCTTTCGTCACGATTCTATTCACCGTTTTTGGGGGTATGGAATCCGTTGTCATCGCTGATAACATCCTGACAGTCATTATGATCATCGCGGTCTTGCTGATGGGGACGCTCACCTATATGCAACCCGAAATTGGCGGTCTGTCTGGTCTGTTAAAATTAGACCACGCTGATGCTAACAAAATGCACCTTTATCTCCCGGCCAATCACCCCAAACTACCCTGGCTGGGCATTTTTACGGGTCTCACAATTCTCAACTTTTTTTACTGGACAACCAATCAGTACCAGGTGCAACGGGTGCTGGCCGCCCAAACCGACCGCGATGCCAAATTGGGGTCGCTGGCGGCTGGCTTTCTAAAATTGCTGATTCCGTTCTTCTCCATCGGTGCCGGTTCAGCCGCTTTTTATCTGTTCAGAAGCCGGTTTGGTGAGAATGCTATCAAACCCGATGATACGTTCCTAACATTGCTGAAAACCGTTGTCCCGGTCGGTTATGGATTCGTAGGGCTGATTCTGGCGGGGCTGATGTGTGCTATTTTCTCGGCCATTTACTCGATGATGAACTCCGTTTCCACGATGCTGGCCTACGACGTATTTCGCAAATACCTGAAACCCAACGCATCGGACCGGCAAACGGTTCGGTTCGGGCAGGTAGGCGTTTTCGTGATGTGCGCCATCGCGACAATGCTCGCTTACACTACCTTCGACCCGAAATCGTCGGATAACTTTTTCCTGATTTTAGCCAACCAAACGTCTTATCTGAAACCTGGTTTGGTCGTGGTTTTTTTCTGGGGAGTGCTCTGGCGAAAAACCAATCCGACGGCGGCCGTCATTGTGCTGATGAGTTCGCCGTTGATCGGTTTTGGCTGTGATTGGGTCTATAATAACCTATTGGCGAACTCCGTCTGGGTGCGCGAAACATTCGGAGAAACGTTGAATTTTCTTTACCGCGTATTCCTGATTTTTCTGATTGGCTCGGGCCTGATCGCGGTTCTTAGCCACTATTTCAACAAACGAGACGGGCGCGTCAACGACCATGATCTGACAGTTTCCATTCAGGGAAGTGGTACGGCATTACTGCGTTTTCTGGCTATTCAGCTACCCATTATCGCACTGGTGTTGTTGCAGATACTCTCACCGCAAACGGCTTCATTTCCAGCGGCTTTGGGCACGATTGCCTTGTTTTGGTGGTACTGGAAACGGGAAAACGAATCCTTTCGATTTTATCAGTCCGATATTTTTTACGCCGGCTTATTGACCGGAGCCATGGTCTGGATTATGTACTATTTCGCTTGATCCTGAACAACTAACCTGATCTTCTTACCGGAAATACGTTCCAGCAAGGGCCGGAGCATCTGATCGGCATTTCTGCGGGTTTGGTTCAGAATGCCGCCGTTCAGGGCTGACTGTTTTACCTGTCGTTCGGCCTGCCGATACGCATCACTGACCAATTGTGATTCGTTCAGGAACGAAAATCGCGTATCGTAAACCCGCGAACGTTCATGGTTGATTTTCCAGCCGCAAAGTTCGGGTCTGGGAAGCTTTATCGTAACCGAATCATTGTATGCTGCAATGTCAGCCAGCCTGATTTTTGTTAAGTCGATACAGCCCGTCGCTTCGCCTTCTACGATCAATACGGCGTTTGCGTTGGGCAGAAACGTATTGACCTGCTCGTGCTCAACAATGTCTTTAAAGGTGTATTTGACTAATTCCAGTTTACCCAACGCTGTAATTTCTTTCAAAACAATGCGCTGCGTCGTCTTGTCTCCCCGGCGAAACCGACTCATGACCGCATTCCCGCGAATCTGCTCCCAAATGGCAATCAGACCCGTAACCAACACGGCAAGAAGGATCAAACGAAGCAGCGTTTTGATGAGATTGGTCATGTTGAGAGAAAATGTTGTGTTCGCCGGAATAAATCCCGGTGCAAGTTGATTGATTTTATCACTTACGCCGGGATTTATCCCATCGAATAAAATATAAGTCATTTCTCCCGGTAAACTATAAAGCAAAAAACTCCCGAATCGTCTCGGATTCAGGAGTTTCAGTGACAAGTTATTTTGTACTTATACGTGCTTTTGCTCGTCAGTTGATTGTTTTTCCAGATCGAACAGGTCATTCAGTACGTCGATCAGCGTTTCGGCTTCGCCCCGTTTGCAGGCAGCTTTGAGCTGCAACACGGGTAACTTGATGATTTTCTGCATGATGCCCCGCGTAATTTTGTCCACTTTCTCAGACTCGTCGGGGGTAAGGTGTTTCAGATGGCGGGCAATCTCGTCGCGACGAATCTGCTCCAGTGCGTTCTTGAGCTTGTTAATCGTTGGCGACACGACCATCTCTTTCGACCAGTCACCAAACTCGGCAACGGCCTGTGTGATGATCGCTTCGACTTTTGGAATAGCGGCCAGGCGTTGATTCAATGCTTCGTCGGTACGGTTGCGGATATGGTCGATGTTGTACACCAGCACGCCCGGAATCTGCTCGACGGCGGCATCGACACTACGCGGCACAGATAGGTCAATGAAATACTTAAATGTCAGTACTTTAACGTCCTGCAACAAAGCGGGAGTAATCAATGGCTCATCGCGCATCACCGACGAAATAATTACATCAGCCCGGCGAATTTCGTCAGTCAGGTTAGTAAAATCGGCTACCCGGAAACCGTGTTGTTCAGCCAGAGCGTCGGCTTTCGTTTGTGTACGGTTGCAAAGGGTAATGTTGGACAGTTTACGGGCTTCGAGATTCTTACAGACGTCGGTGCCAATCTCACCTAAGCCAATGACCAATACGTTTGGATTCTGATGCTCACCAATCAATTCGTCGATCAACTCTACAGCGGCATACGAAACCGAAGCGGCTCCATCGCGGAAAGGTGTTTCCTGCGCTACCCGTTTGTTGGTGAAGAAAATTGTATGCATCAACCGGTGCAGAAACGGCCCGGCCATATCCATATCAGCCGACCATTGGTAAGCCTGCTTTACCTGATTTGGAATCTGCATATCGCCCACCACCTGAGAATGCAGTCCAACGCATACTTCAAATAAGTGCTGAACGGTTTCGTCATGGGAACTGAAGAACTGGAAATAAGGCAAATAGTTGTCTGTGTCAATCAGTCCTTTTTCAATCAGGAGCAACCGGGCAACATCGGCATTAATATCTTTCTCGAAGGCGTAATAAACTTCAGTACGGTTGCAGGTCGAAATAACGAGCAGCTCCGTCAGTCCAAAGAAATCCCGCAGCCGCAGCATTAGCCGTTTGGCTTCGTCTTCATTAAGTGCAATTAGTTCGCGCACAGGAAGCGGTGCTGTTTTATGCGATAAACTAATTGTTTTGAAGGTGTCTAACATTGTGGTAAATCACGCAAATTGGCCTGAGACCTTCACAAAATTACAGCATAATTGCCGGACATATACACACACTGTATAAGTGGTTTGTTATTTAGAATATGTCCAAATAAATCACCTGATTCTTTGCTCAATCCTATTCAGACAAATAACGTCAGGAGCTCGTTAGCGGTTCATATTCGCACAATTAACGGCATTTTATCGTTTACAAAACAAGGTTACTCATATTGGCCTTTGCAGATTAGAAAAACTGTCTGCTAAGGTGTGAGCTGCTTTATATTTGTACTATTTTGAAGGCTGCTTTCAGGCAACGGTCGTTGGTATAACACCGGGCTGGCTCATGCAGAGACAAACCATGCTGAAGTCATTTGACATTTACAGTCAGAATAACATTCTGAAAATCATCGTAGCGCTTAATCTGCTTCTGGTCGGAACCGGGTCGTTGCTTTACACCAATCGACTCATTACCAAACTTGAGGATCGTGAGGAGCACTATGTACAGCTTTATGCCAGAACGATTGCTTATTTAGTAGATAGCAGCCATGTCGATGCAGGCGATCTGACGTTCATCACAAGCGAAATTCTGGAGGCCAATAAAACGATTCCGGCTATTTATGTAAACCCTGATGGGCAAATAGCGATGCAACGGAACATCGATCTGGCCGACATGACACCTGAAGAAACAGAGCCGTTTTTACGCCAGAAAATTGTTGAGATGCGTAAAAATCACATTCCTTTACCAGTGGAGATTGGCAATGGCGAACGAGGTTTGGTTTATTACAATAATTCAAGTCTACTACGTCAGCTCACCTATTTTCCGTATGCTCTACTAACCATTCTGGCGGCCTTAAGTGTACTGGCTTATCTGGCATTTAGTTCGTCGCGCCGGGCCGAGCAAAACCGGGTGTGGGTTGGTTTAGCCAAAGAAACAGCGCACCAATTGGGCACGCCTATGTCGTCATTGATGGCGTGGGTCGAATATATGCGCTCCGACCCGGACCAGTACGATGGCTCTGTTACCGACGAAATCGAAAAAGACGTACAACGCCTGGAAACCATTACATCGCGTTTCTCAAGTATTGGCTCCATTCCGACCCTGAAAGAAGAAAACGTGGATGAAGTCGTCCGGCAGTTTACCGAATACCTCGCCAGGCGTATATCGACAAAGGTAAAGATGAGCGTCACCAGCCAGTTGCCGCCCGATAAGGTGGTGAATATCAATAAATTACTGTTTGAATGGGTGATTGAAAATGTCTGTAAAAATGCGGTCGATGCCATGAAAGGCGTTGGTGAGTTGCGCCTTAACATAATTTCGTTGCCGAATCAGGGAGTCGCCATCGACATTACCGATACGGGAAAGGGCATTTCAAAAGCCAATATGCAGAAGGTGTTCTCGCCGGGCTTCAGCACCAAAAAACGCGGATGGGGTCTGGGCTTGACGCTTGCCAAACGCATTGTGGAAGAATACCATAATGGGCGGCTTTACGTAAAAAGTTCGGAAGTTGGCAAAGGCACAACGTTCCGCATTGTGCTGAATGGCAAGTAGTTCGCTGCTTATCTCGGGAATGGTAACCAGACAGAGTCGGTTTCAACCACGTTACTAACATTCAGACTGCGGTCTCGAATCTGAATTTGAAATTTGGTGGGATAAATTTGAAATCGGCTACCGTATTGAAAAATCTGATTAAAATCCAGTGATCCTTCAATGGCTCCTTTCGGTTTGCCTTTGGTCAGATCAGGAATAAAAAGTGCTTTATTTTCAATTTGAATAAGCTCTACGTATTTATTGTCGATTAAACGAAAGGTACGAATCTGGTAACTGCCCCAGCCGCCATTCGTTGCGTAGCGGAGCGAATCAGCGCTTGGAAGTGGAACACTATTGCCAATGTTACCATCGCCATCTTTAAAGCTGATGGTAGTCACAAGGGAGTCCCGCTTGCCTTTTCCGACACCTCTACCGGCTTCGAGGGTGTAGCGAAAACGCCCCTTGAATTCGATTTCGGGCGTGTCCGAGTAATTAGGTTCGTTGAAACAGGACGATAGCGCAAGACTTATGCCTATTACGAAAAGATATGGTTGAATTAGTTGCCGTCGCATACTGTTGTACTCGTTGATCAATAAACGCTTCTATTACGTTGTCTTTTTTATCCTCACTTTCTGCCAACACAACCGCCCGTCGGGAAGCACTCCGGCGACAAATTCTGACGCTTAGTGCCGGTCGGCTAACTCGGGATTCATTTGAGTCGCTGGCTTTAGCAGTTTTCTACTATCAGGCAGCCAGTAATCCCATTTATTCGGCTTATCTACGCCACCTGAATATCCGCCCTGAATCGGTTACTGATCTTCAGCAGTTGCCATTTATGCCAATTGGGTTCTTTAAAAACCACACGATTTTAACCGGCTTCGACGGCCAGCATGAACAGATACGTTCGGGCGAATTACTGACATTCACCAGTAGTGGCACTACCGGAGACGGAGCGTTACCCAGCCGCCATCAGGTGCCCGACCCGGATCTGTACGACGCCATCAGCACCCGGATTTTTGAGCAGACATATGGTCCGCTCACTAACGTTCATATTCTGGCATTGCTGCCGTCATATCTTGAACGAAATAACTCGTCGCTGGTGTATATGGTTCAGCAATTTATGAACCGGAGTGGCTCAAATCAGTCTGATTTTTTTCTCAATAATCACGACGAACTAACCGGACGACTGCGGCAGCTTGCTCAACACCCCGACCGAAAACATATTCTGCTAATTGGCGTTACGTTCGGGCTGCTGGATTGGGCCGAGTCGATGCGGGACTTGTCGTTTCTGGGCCAGCTCGAAAACCTGATCGTGATGGAAACGGGCGGCATGAAAGGCCGACGGAAAGAACTCCTGCGGGAAGAAGTGCATGAAATTCTGACCAGACAATTAGGCGTCAGTACGATTCACTCCGAATATGGCATGACGGAACTGCTTTCGCAGGCGTATTCAGCGGGCGAAGGTGTATTCCGGCCAAGTCCAACCCTGCGAATCATCCTGCGCGACATCAACGACCCATTTTCCTTCTACCCAACTAATACAGCCAGTGCCGTCGAGCGTCGAACAATCGAGCGTCGCACCGGCGGCATCAATGTAATCGACTTAGCCAATCTGGATTCCTGTTCGTTTATTGAAACCCAGGATTTGGGTCAACACGTAGATAATGAAGGGAGTTTCCGGGTTATCGGACGCTTCGACAATTCAGACGTGCGGGGGTGTAATTTAATGATCGGGTAAAAGGAGGAGGGAGGAAAGGAGAAAAGAATTTACCACTGTAGTTTCTTTTCTCCTTTCCTCCCTCCTCCTTTTACCCTTATTCTATGCGTATAAATTCACGTCATCGAGTGAGATTTCGTCGCCACACATGATAATCAGCCGTTCGATTACGTTCCGTAATTCGCGGACGTTGCCTGTCCAGGGCAGCGATTGCAGGTGGTTCATCGCTTCGGGCGCAATGTCTTTAACCGGCGAACCATACTCGGTGGCAATGTCGTGCAGAAATTTATCGGCTAAGAGCGGAATATCAACCCGCCGTTCGGATAGGGGCGGTACGTGAATTCTGATGACGCTCAGTCGGTGAAACAAATCTTCGCGAAAGTTGCCATTGCTAATCTCCTGCCGTAAATCTTTGTTGGTAGCGGCAATAACCCGCACGTTGACCTTGATTTCCTTATCGCCCCCAACGCGCGTAATCTTGTTTTCCTGCAAAGCCCGTAGCACTTTGGCCTGTGCCGACAGACTCATATCGCCGATTTCGTCGAGGAACAGCGTGCCGCCATCGGCCTGCTCAAACTTGCCAACGCGCCGGGCAGCGGCCCCGGTAAATGCGCCTTTTTCGTGACCAAATAGTTCACTCTCAATAAGTTCGCTGGGAATTGCCGCGCAGTTGACTTCAATGAGCGGCTGGTTTGCCCGGCTGCCTTTTTCGTGAATTTGCTTGGCAACCATCTCTTTGCCTGACCCGTTTGCGCCCGTCACGAGTACGCGTGCTTCGGTAGCGGCCACCCGGTTGATCGTATCTTTGACCTTTCGGATCGGTTCTGAATCGCCGACAATCTCGTTCAGTTTATAGATCCGTTTTTTCAGGGTTTTCGTTTCCTGCACCAGCTTAGACCGCTCGATGGCATTGCGGACCGTAATAAGCAGGCGGTTCAGATCGGGTGGTTTGGTAATGAAATCGAAAGCACCGCGTTTGGTTGCTTCAACCGCATTTTCGACGTTACCAAAGGCCGAAATCATGACGATCTGTACGCTTTTTTCGGCTTCGCTAACCTTCATGAGCAACTCAAGCCCGTTCATTTTTGGCATCCGAATATCGCACAGGGCTACGTCGTAATTCGTACGCATAATCATGTCCAAGCCTTCTTCGCCGTCTTTTGCTTCGTCAACCTCGTAGCCTTCGTATTCCAAGATATCGCGTAGAGCCGCCCGAATAGGTTTTTCGTCGTCCACGATAATCAGTTTGGCCATATAACAGGAATAAGTTTAAACAATGGATTAGTATAAGGCCGAAAATAGGTGATTTTGCATCGGCATCCGTTATAGTAGGGGCGAAATCTGATAAAATCACTTTTCTTTCTCTTTAGAACTTTCGCAAAAGACCGTGCCACCGCGACGGCGGACCGTGGTTCTGTTGAAAGCACTTAGTAACCGTGTCACGGCTTTTTGCGAAAGTTCTGATAAATTTAACCACTCGTTACTCACCCCGATACGCTGATGTTTGCACGTAGTTTGCTGATTTGTTCTCTGATGGCCCTAATGGCGGTAACGGCCCCCGCTCAGTCGCGCCGACGTACACAACTGACAACTTCCCAAAATAACGGTCCGGTTCCGGTTGTAGCGGCTCCCCAGGCGCGTTTGCTGGAAAGTATGGTGATGAATAGTTCGCTGTTGAATCAGGCCATTAAGTTCTCTATTTACCTGCCGCCCGACTATTACATATCCAACCGACGCTATCCGGTTGTTTATCTGCTGCATGGTCTGGGAGACAACGAAACGAGCTGGGTGCAGTTTGGTGAGGCCGACCGCATTGCCGATAGCGGCATTAAAGCGGGTGAATTGCCGCCTATGATTATTGTGATGCCCAATGCGGGCGTTACGTGGTACGTCAATGATTATCAGAACAAAGTAAGGTACGAAGACATGTTCGTTCAGGAGCTGATTCCACACATCGACTCTTCGTTCCGCACCCGTACCCAGCGTGAATTTCGGGCTATATCGGGCCTGTCGATGGGTGGATTCGGCTCGTTGACGCTGGCTATGCATCACCCGGATTTATTCGGCTCCTGTGCGGCATTGAGCGCGGCCGTACGGACAGACGAAACGTTTGCGAGCATTCCCGATGAACGGTATAATACGGTTTACGCTCCCGTATTCAGCGGCCCTGCAACAGGCCAGGACCGGCTAACGCTTGCCTGGAAACGAAACAGCCCGATTACGCTGGCTCGTTCGGCTCCGGAGAGTGACCTCACAAAAGTGCGCTGGTATCTCGATTGTGGCGACGACGACGCGTTGACAGTAGGCAATGCCATACTGCATATCTCGTTGCTGGAGCGCAAAATTCCGCATGAATATCGCGCCAGCAACGGAGCGCATACGTGGGCATACTGGCGCAATGGATTACCGGACGCGTTGAAATTTATTGCGGTGGGTTTCCACCGTTAATGTGGGAGATTAGAACTTGTTTATACCAAAAAAGCAGCGTAGCTATTTCTCTACGCTGCTTTTTTGTTTTCGATGTATTTTTATTGTCGCTTTTGAATCGGTACGATAACTTCGGTTTCATCCCACACTAATATCATCTCGGCACCGTTGGTGGCGGGTCTGAAGTTAATGTAAAACTGTTCTGATACGGGCGTATGTTTTCTGGATGCGACCGGCACCCGCAAAACGTCTTTTGTCTGGTCGTAACTGGTGCCCCACTGTCCGGTTTCGCTGTTGAAAATCACGATCCAGCCATCCTGCGAAGGAATGGTCCAGAGGGAGTATTCACCTTTGTCCAATGGTTGTCCGGCTACGATAATATTCTCGTCAAAATCAATTACGGTCGCTTCGTTGGCACCGGTGCGCCAGACTTTCCCATAAGGCACCAACCCCCCGAAAACCTTCCGTCCTTTTTTGTAAGGCTGGCAGTAATGGACCTTGATTTTCAGACCATTCTGGTCAATTTGAGCAATAGCTTCGGGGCTGCCCGATTTAGTCCAACTGCGTAACGTAAAGAAGCCAACAAGGGCCACAGCGGCAATAATACCGAGGATGATGAGGATGCGTTTCATAAATAATCAGTGGTTTTGGGCTGACAGATTGCAAGGTATGAAGATTTTGTAAGTTGAGGACTTTCGTAAATACAATGAGGTGACACAGTTGCCTGCATCACCTCAAGGTAATAGTCGAGGATGTCTCCCCAACTATTAATTATAAACCCTTACGCTGTTTCCTTCTTCAACTTATCACGCAATTGGAATAACTCGTCGCGCAGGCGGGCCGCTTCCAAAAAGTCGAGGTCTTTGGCTGCACGCTCCATTTTTGACTGCGTTTCATATACCATTTTCTCCAGATCGCCTTTGCCCATGTAACGTACTACCGGATCAGCCGCAATGCGGATTTCGTCTGGCTCCACATAAAAATGCTTCACCTTCGAGTCGGCCACTTTGGTCTGGCCCATAATCGCTTCGCGCGATTTAAACACCGTCATTGGCGTGATACCGTTGTCCGTGTTGTATTCCAATTGAATAGCCCGACGTCGGTTGGTTTCGTCAATGGCTTTCTGCATCGAGCCAGTCATGGTATCAGCGTACATAATCACTTTGCCGTTGACGTTCCGGGCGGCCCGGCCAATGGTCTGGATCAGTGACCGAATATCGCGCAGAAAGCCTTCTTTGTCGGCGTCCATGATGGCTACCAGCGAAACTTCGGGCAGATCAAGTCCCTCACGTAACAGGTTGACACCCACCAGTACATCGAAGTTGCCAAGCCGTAAATCGCGCAGAATTTCGACCCGGTCGAGGGTTTTCACTTCGGAGTGAATGTAGCGGGTTTTGATGCCCACCCGGTCGAGGTATTTGGTCAGTTCTTCGGCCATGCGCTTGGTGAGCGTCGTGACCAGCACCCGCTCTCCTGCTTTGATGCGGCCGTCGATGGATTCGAGCAGATCGTCAATCTGGTTCAGGCTGGGGCGTACTTCGATTTCGGGGTCGAGCAAGCCCGTTGGCCGGATGAGTTGTTCGACCACAACGCCCTCGCTTTTACGGAGTTCGTAATCCGACGGCGTTGCCGATACGTATATGGATTGACCACATAAATCCTCGAACTCCTGAAACGTCAGCGGGCGGTTGTCCATCGCCGACGGAAGCCGAAAACCATAATCGACAAGAGCCGTTTTTCGGGAACGGTCTCCACCCCACATCGCCCGGATTTGCGGAAGCGTGGCGTGACTTTCGTCGATCACCATCAGAAAATCATCCGGGAAATAATCGAGCAGGCAGAACGGTCGCTGACCCGGTTTGCGCTGGTCGAAGTAGCGTGAATAGTTTTCAATACCAGAGCAATAGCCCAGTTCGCGCATCATTTCGAGGTCGAACTCGGTGCGTTCGCGGATGCGCGTGGCTTCCTGCTCCCGCAACTCCGATTCAAAATAACGAACCTGCGATACCATATCGTCCTGAATCTGATACATAGCGTTGTTGAGCGTATCACGACCCGTTACGAACAGGTTGGCCGGGAAGATCGTCACTAAGTTTTCATCCGACATTTTTTTGCCCGTTTCGGGGTCGATGCGCTGGATAGTTTCAATTTCATCACCGAAGAAAATGACCCGATAGGCGAAATCGGCGTAGGCAACGTAAAGGTCTACTGTATCGCCTTTGACGCGGAAGTTGCCGCGCTGAAACTCACCTTCCGTCCGACTATACAGAATGCTAACCAACTGATGCAGGAACTGGTTACGGCTCAGGTTCTGGCCCACGCCAATATGCACGACGTTTCGTTTGAACTCTTCCGGATTGCCCATGCCGTAAATACACGACACCGATGCCACCACAATTACGTCGCGCCGACCGCTCATCAACGCCGACGTTGCCGACAGCCGCAGCTTGTCGATTTCATCATTGATGGCAAGGTCTTTTTCGATGTAGGTGTTGGTGGTAGCGATGAACGCTTCGGGCTGGTAATAATCGTAGTACGAGATGAAATACTCGACAGCATTTTCGGGGAAAAACTGCTTGAATTCGCCGTAGAGCTGAGCCGCCAGTGTTTTATTGTGGCTCAATACCAACGTCGGGCGGTTGGTTTGGGCAATGAGATTGGCGACAGTAAAGGTCTTGCCGGACCCCGTTACACCGAGCAGCACCTGCGACGGCTCACCTTCATTTACGCCCTTAACCAGCTTCTCAATGGCTTTGGGCTGATCGCCGGTTGGTTGAAATTCTGAGGTTAATTTGAAGTCCATTAGCGTTGATAAGAATCTGGCTAATGTACGAAAATCTGGGATGGATTACAAGGTGAGTTTTAAAGTAAATACTATCGTTTCGGTATCAGTACCAATATAGCTCTGCTGGTTATACATGACCAATTCACTAAGGAATCCTGTTCAATAGCGTATAGGTATGAAGGTCAATCTTTATATTGCCCGGTGAAATAAACCATCAATTACATGGAGGATAATTACGAAGCGATTGATTCTATTGGGTATGTAAAAAAGCAACCGGTTTGGGCATTCTGTTTGCTGTCTTTTTTCTCATTCGGCCTGTATCCCATCTATTGGTTTTATAAAAACTGGCGTTTCTTCAAAGAACTTTATGGCTGGGATATTTATCCAATCTGGCGGGCTATTTTCGCTGTTTTGTTCGCCCACGCTTTACTGGAGCGGATCAATGACCTTGCTGTCGAAAAAGGACATCCCGGTATAAAGAGTGATGCTTATGCAACAGGATACGTGATTGTAGCCATCGTACAACGGATTTTAGACCGCACCTTATCGGAGGACTGGGCATTGTTTGCCGTGCTTTTGCCGCCTTTTCTGTTTTTAGTTCCGAGCGTCAGGCAACTTAACTACATCCATGAACGGGAGTATCCGAACATGTACCGACCTATATTTAGCCCCGGCGAATTCGTTGTGTTAGCGCTTGGCGGTATAATTATGACATTAGCGATTGCTGGCTCGTTGATGAATTAAAAACGGACAACATTCATTAGGTAAACTAAAGCAGCGCGAGGGGTACTAAAGACGATTAATCACAATCCATCAATCGAAAACACATCGAGTGTGGTTTTCTGGAAATTTCGTACACGGGAGAACACCGCTGTTCCGTTGCTGCCGCCTTTTGAGTCTGTGTTGCCCTCAATAGTCTCAATTATATCACCCGATATAGCCGTAACCAGGCCCGTGTGAAACCAGTCTTTCGTTTGGGATGATTTGTTGATTGCATTACGTAAAAGAAATACGTCGCCGGGGTGAATGCGTTTGGGATTTTTCCGCAGAATGGCACTGTCGATGAGTCGATTATGCTTCTCTCCATTTAAGGCCAGTACGTCGCAGCTAAGCGTTTGGGGCATAATGTCGACAAAATTGCGGCCAAATTCAGAGGCTGCCTGGTCCAGAATCGTCTGCACAAAACCCATGCACCATTTGAAAGGTGAACCATCGAATAAATCGCAGTAGCTGCGTACCCAGGGACCGAGATTCTGGGCGTCGTCGGTTTGAAGCTCGGCGGAGCGTTGTTTGAGGTGAACCTGTGCCAGTTGAATAACAACCTTGCGGATGTCAGTGCTGATTGACTTTTTTTGAAATGCGGTGGACAAAGGCGTACTTAATCGGGCGAACAGTTCGGGCGTGACGACACCTGTTTTTGGTAGTTTACGAAGAGCCTGAAAATTCTGAACGGCCCGTTCGGTGGCGGGGCCAAACTGACCATCGAGGGCGGTATTCAGGGCTGCGTTTGGGTGCTGAATTGCGTTCAGGCAGAGCCACTCCTGCACCCGCCGAACGTCGGCCCCGCTGTTGCCTCTCCGGCACGTATCGGTAAAGTGCAATTCGGTCTGAAAAGCAGTTTTTAGCATGAGGATTGTGTGATAGATTGTTCTGGTAATATGCTGATAAACAGATAACAGAAAGCCACCGATTTATCAACCGGTGGCTTTTTTATGTATGGACTTTTTAATCAGAATGAATACCGGGCACCCAACTGTACAGAGTAGGGCGTACCGTTTTTCTGAGTGACGCCCACCGATTCATTGACCCGGTAGCTGTACTGACGGGTTGTAGCGTTGAAGCCCGACGGTGTCAGCAGCGTTTGGTTGCCGAGGTTAAAGTTGCCGCCCCAGTTGCGTCCTGACGTGGCTTCGGCTCCTTTCGTGACAACGCCATCCAGCACCTGGCCCAGCAGATTGGCGAAGTTGAATACATCAATCGATACTTCTAATTTCTGCGTTTTGATGGTCTTGAACGTTTTCGCGAGTCGTACATCGAACGTTCCTGCGAACGGATTTTCGCCCCCGTTCCGGTTAGAAATGGTGCCAAGGCTGTTGCGAATATACTCCGCAGACCGATTTTCGGGATTGTCGAGCACTTTTTGCATCGACGTCCGAACCGCCTGCGCCACTTCCGGGCTGCTTGGGTCGAAGACGAACGCTAAATCATTATCGTTGCCGGGGCCGCCCACAAAATCGCCGTTGATGTCGCCATCGACCAGCAACGAATAGCGTGTGCCGCCAATGCCCGTAAACCGAACGCTCAGCACAACACCTCCAACGGCGGGCGTCGAGCCATAGGCCACGAGTTTATGCCGAAACTGATTGTCCGAATAGTTGATCTCATCCAGACTGCGCGGGTCGCTTTTGATAGGCCGGAAAGTAGAGGTATTTGCTACGTTGCCGTTGTACGACGTGTTGTCTTTGGCATCGTTCCAGGTATAACTGAACGCCAGCGACCCGTTGCGGGGCAATCGAATTTCGCCGTCAAATATGAACGTAAGTGTCTGAAGCTTAGCTCCGTTGGTCAGCATCAGCGTCCGGCCAACGTCCCGCGTCTTCCGACCAAGCACATTGTTTGTCTGCCCGCTGCCGGTTGCAATGGTGTTGGCGGGTACAAATACGCCCCGGTTGGCTTCGTTGCTCAGCGTGAAAGCGGGTTGATCGACTATATTCTTGTCGAGATAAACGTAGTTATTGACGGTTCTGGCGTAGAGAAAATTAGCGCCTAACCGCACGTTATCTCCCAAAAAACGACTGTACGATACGTTGGCTTTGTAGATGGTCGGAACCTGAAAGTTCGGGTCGTTCAGGTTGATCGTGGACACGACAGCGGCTCCGGTCGGTACGCCGGGGGCTTTGCCGGGATCGTTGCGATACGCCACAAAGTCCGGTTTTGGAACGGGGTTGATGGCTGTTGCACTGTTCGGGCGCGTTACGTCGATAGAAGCCACTTTTGTGCCGCTGTTCTGGATGTTATTGACCTGAGCGTAGTTGATTACGTAGGCCGAGAACACACCACCACCCAACCGGAATATGTCCCGGCTTTTGTTGCCCGGATTCCACGTCAACTGAACGCGCGGCTGAATGTTGTTCCAGTCCGTGGGGTTGGCATCGGTACGTAATCCCAGCGCCCGGTCAACGGTTGGGTTATAATCGCCTTTGGTCAGGTAACTGGTCAGGTCCCAGCGCAGACCCGCCTGAACCGCCACGTCGGGGTGCGGATTGAACTGCATTTGCCCAAATAAAGACGCGTTCAGTACGTATTGCTGAACCGACGGAACACCGTTTGTGGGTACCTCACGAGCGTAGCGCGATGGGTTCAGGTTGTTGAATTCGCCCAGATTATTAAAGACGAACCGCCCGTTCTGCTCATTGGAAATATACGTGTCCAAATACGTGAGCGTGTTGTCCGTGCCGAATGTGAAGTTGTAACGCCCTTTGTTCCAGTACACGGTGTTGGCGATCTGAATCTGGTTTTCCAGATTGCGCTCGGGCGTGAACCGTTGTCCACCCAGTTGAACTGATGTGTTGCTGGTTCGGCCATTGGGCAGCAGAGAACGTACCGTTACGATGGCGCGAGGAATATTTGCTGATGGCAGCAGACTATTGGTTTCGTAATTCCGGGTGGCCGACTGATACTGTATCTTCAGTTCGTTGATAAGCGTTGGCCTGAGTGTTGACCGCAGCGAAACCAATGTGCTGTTCTCCCTGGATTTGAAGTTGCCATAGACCTCAAACAGATTGATGGCTGAGTTATCGTTGGTACTGTTTGGGTTGCTCCAGTTGCTAAGATTGTTTCGGATCGTAAGAATATTTTTGGGATTGATCTGCCAGTCTACCCGCGTGAACAACGTATTGGCAACCGTTTCGCGGTTGAACTCACCGACCTGCTGGGTTTCGCTCAATCCGTATTTCTGACGACCAATCGTAATCACACTGTCCAGTACGGCTTTACTGATTCCGAGCGCGTTGGCGTCGGCATCAGAGCGGATGTCGGCAATGTAAAACGGCGATGATTCGGTTTGCCGGTCCAGCGCCACAAAGTAATGCAGTTTGTCTTTTATGAGCGGTCCGCCCAAGCTGAAACCGTACTGGAACCGTTTGAAATCGGTTGCCCGAACGTTGCCGCGCATATCGCGGGCACTGGACAGGCCGCTGGCGTTATAATACGTAAATGCCGTTCCGGTAACGGTGTTCGTGCCGGATTTGGTAACGACACTGACCGAGCCACCGCCCTGACGTCCTTTCGTTACGTCGTAATCGTTGGCGGTGATTTCAAATTCGCGGATGGCTTCGAGCGAGAGCGAAAAGGGACCGTTGCCCAAGGCGCCACTGGTGAGGTTGTTACGGGCGCTGGCCCCGTCGATCAGGTAGTTGGTCGATGATGGTAATTGCCCGCCAATACTACCGCCGTTGCTCAGTGGCGACAGGGCTAACAGGCTGGTAAAACTCCGGTTGTTGACGGGCAATTTGGCAATGTTATCGGCGGTGATGGCTGTGGACGCTCCCAGCCGGTCAACCCGGCTCTTGAGGGCGTTTTCGGTCACTTTTACCGCCTGAAGTTCATTGGCATTTTCGGCAAGATCGAAGTTGGCAACCAATTGATCGCCCTGATTGAGCCGGTAGCCCGTGCGCACCAGATTGGCGAAACCAACGTAGGAAACCGTTATTGTGTATGGCCCACCGAGCGGAGCCTGACGAATGATAAACCGCCCGTCGACGTTGGAAATGGTGTTTATCTGGAATCCGGTCGATTCGTTGCGGGCCGTAATGGTCGCACCGGGCAGCACCTCACCGCTGGTGCCTTTCACAAGACCGACAATGCTGGCGTCTGTTGCCTGCCCGAACGTAGTTGTTGACATCAGCAAGAGAAACCAGATGCTGAGGCAAAATAAAGTAGGTAGAATTCGATTCATGATGTACGTAGAGCTGGATTGCTTTTTTTTGCAAAACTCCAGTTACGTAGCTACAGCGGTATGTTAAAATTTAACGTTTTTCTGATTGTTCACACAGACTTAATCTATACTAAGAAGACTTAACATTAACGTATCAATCAACAGCTTGAGTAACCGTCTCGAAGGAGCTTCTTAACTTTTTGGAGACAGTCTGGCGTGTGCTGCCAGTCAAATCAGCCAGATCCTGGTGCGACAAAAGATCGAAAGGATGATGGAGATGCCCTTCATTATCGACAATCACGTTCTGATATTGCCTGCGCAGGTTATCTAAACGAGCGTCGATATTTCCTCTCGTCATGTGAAGTAAGCGGGTTTCGGCCTTCCACCACCGTCGGACAATCGCGACGTTGAACCACTCGGAAGCTACTACGTCGTGCAGGATAATATGCTTGAAAAATGCAAGGTCAATAGCCAATGCCGTTACGCTGGTGACGGCTCGGGCAAATTCAAAAAACTCAATGCCCCCGTCTAAGTAATCCAGGTCGCCAAAGGTTTCTCCGGGCTGCAAGACATCGTAGATCACCCGTTCACCATCGGTCGAATAACTGCCAATCTTAACGACTCCCCGCTCGATCAGATAAATGCGTGACTGATTATCACCTGGCTCGTATATGTAGGTTCCCTTGTCGAATTTCTTGATTTCCAGACTGTTCTGGTCCGGATGGTTCAGCAAATATTCGTACAGGGATGGAGAGGCCATAGACTAAGTTCGTTGATTGATAAAGAGGAATGTCATTAGTTTACCTTAAAATTACGATAAGGATAGGCAGGAATAGGCGAGTTAACAGATAGATAATATTGGAATTGCTTCTTTCCGTATCAGGCGATTATTTCCCGTTTCAACATAACCAGTACGCCTTTCGTGCCGCCTTCGTACCGGTTTAAATCAACAGTAGAAACGACTTCCCAGCCTTCCTGACCGAGTTCATTCAGTTTGTCCGTTAATTCCTGTCCATCAATTTTGCCACCCCAGAAACCTCCGGCGGCTACGTCTAAAATGCGGTATTCAAATTTTTTCATGAGCTTAATTAAAAAAGCCTCCACGATTTCGCAGAGACTTCGGTAAGATGGTCTGCTAACTCGTCCGCTAAAACTACAAAGTTGCCACTGACTGTTTTGCCCCCAGACGGCGAAGCAGTTCGCCAGCCTGTTTCATAAGCGGATCTTTTTCCTGAATTTCCAGTTGTAACTCATCCAACAATGGCTGCATCTGTGGGCGAACGGCTTCACATTCCGCATCCGTCAGGCGATGATAGTACAATAATAAATCATCTTTTATAATACGCTTCTCAACGGGATGGTTGGCGTTCTCAATGCGTTGGAGGTAAAACGCAACTACGTCTTTTGGGTCGTTCATTAGTTCTCGTCCGTTTTGAGTTGTTGGTTAACTTGCTTCAATGTTTCGCGGTACATGATGGCTTTCCCGATCAGGAACTGGTAGTCCTCAGTAGAGCCAGATGCCGGGTAATTAATCAGTTGGCGTTCAGTTAGCGGAATCGCTTTTTCCAGAAATACCTTCAATTCCAGCAAGTCATTACGTTCTTCGTCAGTCATTCAAGTCAGGTACGGCGTAATCAAATATAACAAAAAAGCCCCTACGTTTCCGCAGAGGCTCCAATCTATAAAGAATATCGAGTTTAACCAACACTACCTTCCAAGCTGATTGCCAGCAGTTTCTGCGCTTCAACAGCAAATTCCATAGGCAGTTGGTTCAGTACTTCTTTGGCGTAGCCGTTAATAATCAGCGCGACAGCCTGCTCGGTGGGAATGCCCCGCTGATTGCAGTAGAACAACTGGTCTTCGCCGATTTTTGAGGTCGTCGCTTCGTGCTCGACCGTGGCCGATGGGTTGTTGACTTCTAAGTACGGGAACGTATGCGCACCGCACTTATCGCCCAGCAACAGGGAGTCGCACTGCGAGTGATTGCGGGCGTTTTCGGCACGTTTCATCACCTGCACCAAACCCCGATAGGAGTTCTGGCTCTTGCCCGCCGAGATGCCTTTCGAGACAATCCGGCTTTTGGTGTTTTTGCCGATGTGAATCATCTTCGTACCCGTGTCGGCCTGCTGCATGTTGTTCGTGACCGCCACCGAATAGAACTCACCAATGGAATTATCACCTTTCAGAATCACTGATGGATATTTCCACGTGATGGCCGAACCGGTTTCAACTTGCGTCCAGGATATTTTAGCGTTCGGACCGTCGCAAATGCCGCGCTTGGTCACGAAGTTATAAATCCCGCCTTTGCCTTCTTTGTCGCCCGGATACCAGTTCTGCACCGTCGAGTATTTGATTTCGGCATTACCTTTCGCAATCAACTCAACGACAGCCGCGTGAAGCTGGTTTTCGTCGCGCATCGGAGCGGTACAGCCTTCGAGATAACTCACGTAGGAGCCTTCGTCGGCAATAATCAGCGTCCGTTCAAACTGGCCCGTTCCGGCCGCGTTGATACGGAAGTACGTCGAGAGTTCCATCGGGCAGCGAACGCCTTTAGGAATGTAGCAGAACGAACCGTCGGTGAATACAGCCGCGTTGAGAGCCGCAAAATAATTGTCTTTAGCTGGCACAACAGATCCCATATACTTCTTCACTAATTCAGGATGCTCATGTACAGCTTCCGAAATAGAGCAGAAAATAATGCCGCGCTCGGCAAGGTCTTTCTTGAAGGTTGTCGCTACAGAAACCGAGTCCATGACGGCATCGACGGCTACACGCGGACGTTCGCCGGGAGCCGTATCAAACGCTCCGTTGCCATTGCTGTCGACCACACCCGTCAGGCGTTTTTGTTCCTGCAACGAGATGCCAAGCCGGTTGAACGTATCAATCAGTTCAGGGTCAATCTCGTCGAGCGAGTTAACCGTTTTCTTTTGCTTCGGAGCCGAATAATATTTTATGGCCTGATAATCAATCTTCGGATAGAAAACGTTTGGCCATTTTGGTTCGGTCATCTCCTGCCACATCCGAAACGCTTTCAACCGGTTTTCGAGCAACCAGTCGGGTTCGTTTTTCTTGGCAGAAATAAAGCGAATTGTACTCTCATCAAGACCAACCGGGGCCTCATCGGCTTCAATCAGGGTCTCGAATCCGTATTTATATTCGGCGTTGGTTATGCTTTCTAAAATGTCAGCGTCCTTGCTCATAGTCTCGGTTAATTACGCGGTATTTCACACCACTGCACTATATTTTTAACAAGTTACCGGGTAGGTACGTTCCGGGCAGGTTGGACAAATATCGTAAACTTTCGGGCATTCCGGGCATTTTAGTACGTAAAGCCTATCTGCTTTTAAGCAAGCTGTGCCTGATAAAAAAAGAAGGCCATTACCTGCGTAATGACCTTCGGGAATGCCAGCGGTATAACCGTAAGATCAGTTTACCCTTACATTAATTTTGCTGTAGTAGAGCGTCGTCAGTCCTTCAAAGCCGGAGTCCGTGCCGACAATCAGCCAAAGTTCGCCCTGAGAGTTAGCGCGAGTTGTAAAAGGCTTGTTCGTGTTTGTGCGTGTAATGAGCGTATAATCATCCAAATCATTGCCGGTGCCGATGTTACCCAGCCCAACAGCCTCTTTTCCGTCGTTGCTCTGGTCACCTTTGTCGATGTTGACGTAGTAAAAGCCATTTTTTAACTGACTGACAGGCTCGATGGGTGAAGCACCCGCTTTCAGGAAAACACTGCCCCCCGGCGAACCGCCGATACCAATCGAATTAGTGGCGTACTTCGACGCTAATTCAATCTCGAAAAGTAATGAATACTCCTTGTTTGGCTCCAGACCGACTACCTTCTTTTTCAGGAACATAAACGCGTCGTCACTGCGGTTCATGCTGGAGATCATCATGGATTTACGGGTTGCATCGAGCGGAGCCGGTAGCCCGGCATGGGCCGATTCAAATTCCATAATATCCTTCTGATCCACGCCATAATCAGAAATTCCCGCAGTCCATCCATCAGCACTGCTTTGAAAATCAGATTGATAGGGTAGGCCAGGTTGCAAGGCTGTATTCTCCTGCTGGCAAGCGGAGATGGTTAATAAATTGCTCATTAACACAGCGGTTATAAAGAACGTTGACTTCATGATTGACTCGGTTTGTATGCTTCACAGACTCTCCCCGGTTGGCAATCGTTGTAAGGCTACGGTAAAAAATCAGCGAAAACGACTTCGCCCCGACGAGTCCAGGCCCCGTAGCGCGAGGTAAAAGGCTATGATATAGACCATTTGTGAGCCAGCCCCGGACCAGTCTTCTTTCAGCGTTGTGCCGAACAACAAGGCACCAATGGTTAGTCCACCGGCAAAGTATCCCCACTTGGTAAATTGCCCGCCCAGCAAAATCATGATGCCAATTGCCAATTCGACAAACGGAAGCGCGTATAGAAACCCTCTGGTCAGAATCGTGGGCAGGATAGTACTGGCAAATCCGGCTTCCGTTTTAGTGACAAACGCGCTCAATTTTGGAATGCGGACAAGTCCGTGCATCATCATATTGATACCCAATCCAATACGTATAACAAGCTGGGCTAATTGATTATTGCTCATTTGATTCCGCTGTATCACCCGCTTCTACGTCTTCTTCTGCCAGCAGGTCGTCGTTCGTACCAGTGCTATTGTTATCCGAATCGTTGACCTCGGCTTTTTCCGATTCGGGACCGGATGCTTTAACCAGATCGATGCCGCCATGCTGCGGAGTACCTGCGTTGGCTTGGTCACCCTGTACCATTTTGGTCATAACCCCCTGATTTTCGTCTTCGGCCGGGTTATAGGTTTCGTTGGGGTTCATTGTGTTGAATTGTTAGTTACACTACCATAACCCGGTAGAATACCGAAAGGTTAGACTTATTCAGTTACCCCGTAACTCACTATCACGAAACAAGCTTTATGAAACCATTACTGCTCATTATCAGCCTGTTCGCTACGTATGCCGCATACGGTCAAACCACCCATGAGCCGCTTTTTACGTCGTTCGACGGGACTAAGATCCATTATGACATTGTGGGTGAAGGGAAACCGGTGGTATTGTTGCATGGCTTTATCACAAATGGCGAAAGCTGGAAACGTGCTCCCGTCCGGCAGGCGTTGGCCGACGCCGGATTTAAGGTAGTTACTCTCGATCTGCGCGGAAACGGTCAGTCAGACAAGCCTCATACTGCCGAAGCGTACCAGAATAATGCGGAAGTAAAGGACGTAACGGCCCTGATGAAACACCTCAGTCTGACCAACTATGATGTGGTTGGCTACTCGCGCGGGGCCATTCTGACGGCCAAATTACTGACGATGGACGAGCAGGTACGTCGGGCGGTGATGGGCGGCATGGGAGTCGATTTTTCGGACCCAAACTGGTATCGGCGACGGAATTTTTACGAAGCACTGACCAAACCGGGCAGCCATCCGGAATTGCAACCCGCCGTCGATTATGCTAAGAAATCGGGTGCTGATACGATTGTTCTGGCTCGATTGCAGGAGTTTCAGCCGGTAACGACGCGGGCTGAACTGGCAAAAATCAAGGTGCCGTTACTCGTCGTCAACGGCGATAAAGACACGGACAACGGCGACCCGCAAATGCTGGTCGATGCGGTGCCGGGTTCGCGCCTGGTCATCGTGCCGGGCGATCACGGCGGGGCCATGCGAACACCGGAATTTGCCAAAGCTGTGGTGGCGTTTCTGCAGGAGTGATAGCGCTATCCCTGACTAAATAAATCACGGACAGCATCTTCCGCGTGTGGAAAGTTGAATTGAAAGCCACTGTCGAGCAATTTTTTCGGTACTACGTTACGGCTTTTCAAGACTAATTCCGTCTCGGTTCGCAGGAAAAATGCCCCGATTTCAAGCATCCACTCCGTAGCCGGTAAGCCTATCGGAACTCCTAATGCCTTGCGAATCAGGACCATAAAATCGCGGTTGCAAATCGGGTTTGGCGCCGATCCATTGTAGGTACCTGCAATCCGGTCGTTTTCAATGATAAAGTCGATCATCCGGGTCAGGTCGTGCTCATGAAGCCAACTCATAAACTGGTCGCCACGTCCCATTGTGCCACCCAAACCGAGCCGGGTCAGCCGTTTCAAGACGGGCAATACGCCACCTTCGCGGCCCAGAACAATGGCCATCCGCAAGGCTACTTTGCGCACGGAATCCGGTGTGTCAGCCATCCAGAAAGCGTGTTCCCATGCTTTACAAACGGCTATTGAGAACTGGTGCGAAGGTCGATTGTCTTCCAGGTCGCCGGTCAGTTCGTCCATCTGCCGGTCAGGTGCGTGGCGGTAAATAGTAGCCGATGCTGAGTTGATCCACAGTCGGGGTGGGTTTTTGGCTTGCCGAATTGCTTGACCCAAAACCGTTGTAGAGTTGATGCGTGAGCTTAGAATCAGTCGTTTGTTTTGCTCCGTGTAGCGGCAATCGACCGACTTACCCGCCAAATTGATGAGCACATCGGCTCCGTCGAGTTCGGTTACCCACGCGCCGGGCGTTTCGCCATCCCACACCACGTAACGAACGCGGTCGTGCGGAGCGTACGCCTTGCGCGACAGCACCACCACCTCAACAGACTCATATTTCCAGTGATTAATCAGCGCCTGACCGATGAAGCCACTGCCCCCGGCGAGGATTATTTTTTGTGGTTTCATGATA
This sequence comes from Spirosoma sp., assembly GCA_031425355.1. GTDB lineage: Bacteria > Bacteroidota > Bacteroidia > Cytophagales > Spirosomataceae > Spirosoma. Next base: position 23,908 of record JANPJE010000073.1, read on the forward strand.
GGCGAAGCAGCAAAAAGGCCAGAACGGTGAAACAAACACTTAGCCACGGACTCAGACCCAGCCGATACGTTCGGATGAAGTGCTGCCCGATAATGAGGGCATAGCCGCTCAGAACCAGCCCCGACCAGCCAACCGTTACACCAATGGCACTGATTATGCCGCCCACCAGCAAGCTCATGCCGAGGTGACCGGCATAATCCAGCATAGTTTGCAGGAGAGTATCGGCATGTGCGCTGAACACATACAGGCACGTAATGATAAGTTGCGCGACGACTAAAGCCATAGCCGCCGGTAGCCAAATCGAAAAATTTGTGCTAGAGAAAAGCACCCCGATAAGGCTGAAGACGACCAGAATAAAGGCGAGTCGGTAATCTGATCGAAAGTCGGGCTGAAGGTCCAGCAAATTCCAGCGTCCGGGCGCTGATGTGATAATGATTCGTCGGTTATAGGAGATAAAAGCATAAACTTTCTGCAGAACGGCTTTAAGCCAGTTCAATGATAATAGATTCTTTATCTGTTTGTTACGGTGGCCGATGGCGTGAATCCAGGTGTCAACGCCGTATAAGGTTTCGCCCCCGTCGAGGTCGATAAGCGGTATCTCGTGCCGAGCACGCTGACGGTCCAACCGGGCAAGCAGGTCCTTTTGCGTGAGTTCATTATTACCAATTCGGCTCAGGTTGCCAGTTGTGTCAGCAGCCACCATTCCTTTCGTATAAATCCTGCACATCGGGCAGCTTGCGTCATAAACAATGAGCTTTTTCACGACCATGTATGTTTTGAAATTTCAGAAACAATTGAAAGAAAAGAATAAAAAAATATCAACGAAAAACTTTTAAGAACTGACCCATCAGCCAGTTTTCTTCGGCTTTGATAACGGCATTCAGCGTATTGTCGGCAAAGCCCACTACGTTACTCAGTTCTGCCATAACGCGCTGAAACTCTTGTGCTTCGGGCGTATCGGCGGGGATGGCTTTCAACTCATTCAGTACGTCCACAACGGGCGTAATCTCCCGCCGGCGCCGTTCTTTGGCCACCTGCCGCGCCACTTTCCAGATGTCCTTTTCGGCCACGAAAAACTCCCGCCGTTCGCCCGGTTTCAGGACTTTAAAGATCAGACCCCAATCCATCAAATCGCGAAGATTCATGCTGGCGTTGCCTCGCGAAATCTGTAATTGCTCCATAACATCTTCGGTCGCCATTGCTTCGGGGGAGATGAGCAGTAGGGCGTGAAGTTGCGCCATTGAGCGGTTAATGCCCCACTGCGTCGCTAACGTCCCCCACGTATGAATAAACTTGTCTTTTGCTTCCTCGAATGTCATGGGTCAAAGGTAAATACTTGTTTCTAAATTTTCAAAATATTTTGAAAGAATTATTAGTTAAGAATATGTCGCTGAGAAATCGCGCAGAATTGATTAAACACAGAGGCACAGAGAACACAAAGAAATAACCGATTGATTATAAGTCATCTATTCCTTTGTGTTCTCTGTGCCTCTGTGTTCAGTTAATCTTATCGGTTGGCGTTAGCGTAAGCCCGGAATACCCAGCAAGTCGTTTGGATTGGGGCAGATGGCTAAGAATTTAGCCCGGTCGGCTACCGAGCAAACGCCGGGGAAGTCGCCGGATAAGCCCATCATGTCGGTCATAAGTTGAAAATGGAGGTGCGGGGGCCAGTCGCCGTTTTCGGGGTAGGGGCCAATCTCGGCCAGTTTCTCACCTGCCTTAAACTCTTTACCGACATACAACCCTTCCAGCGACTGGCGCGTAAGATGGCCGTAAAGCGAGTAACGTGCCCGGTCGACGTCGCGGTGTTCCAGAATAATGGTCGGGCCGTAATCCCCAAAATTGTTGTTATACTGAAAACTATGAACGACACCGTCGAGTGGGGCAAAAACGGGCGTTCCGGCTTCGGCCCAGAAGTCGATGCCGAGATGAATTTCGCGTGGTCCGTCACACGACGGCTTTTCGGAAGCACTGAAATGCTCACTACGTCGGTAAATGACCCGGTGTTCGTTGTAGCCGCCAACCCCCACTTTCGCCCCGGCGGTCTTCATTTTACCAGACACGTAATCTGTAAATAGGGATGTATTGGTCAGGTCGAGGGCGGGTTTACGATCAATGGCAAGATCAGGATTGGTGGCTGAAAAATCCAGAATCAGGTACGTGTCTTTCTTGAAATTGAAGGGAAGAAGCATAATCGGAGCGTTGAACCTGCAAGTTAATTGTCCGTTTCGCATACCGAATGTATATTTGAGACTACTTTTTCTTTACTTACCCTACATACTTCGGCAAACGCGCCAATCAACCCAACTTCATGGAATCTGCTATTAATAAGCCCGTCCGTCAGGCCACGCTATTCGGCCACCCGATGGGCCTTTTTGTTTTGTTTTTTACCGAGATGTGGGAGCGGTTCAGCTACTACGGTATGCGGGCCATTCTGTTGCTGTTCCTGATCGACAATGTGCGGGGTGGTATGGGCCTGAATGAAGCCGATGGAGCCGCTATTTATGGCATTTATACGGCGTCGGTTTATCTGCTTTCCCTGCCCGGCGGCTGGATTGCCGATAACGTATTGGGTCAGCGAAAATCCATCCTGTACGGTGGTCTGATCATTATGCTCGGTCACGTCATTCTGGCTTTTCCATCGGGGCCGGGGCTGTTTTATGCCGGTCTGTGTACCGTAGCCATCGGTACGGGTCTATTGAAACCAAATATTAGCAGCATCGTCGGTGAACTGTATCCTGAAGGCGGTGCCCGCAAAGACGCTGCTTTCTCGATCTTCTACATGGGTATCAACGTTGGCTCGCTGCTTGGCATTTCAATTGTCGGTTATTTAGGCCAGAAAGTTGGCTGGCACTACGGATTTGGTGCGGCTGCCATCGCAATGGCGCTTGGTATCGTTACGTTCCGCACGTTTGGGCAGCGGTATCTCGGCGATCTGGGCAACTACGTAGTGCGGACATCGGATACTGAGGGACAATCGTCGTCGGGGAGTCGTTCGCTACTTGTGTTTCTGGCCGGACTGGTAGCCGTACTGGCTACGTTGCAATTGACCCACGTGATAGACCTGACCACTGCTCAGGGACTGGCGCAGGGCATGGGAACCATTATTTCGCTGGTGGCGATAAGCTATTTTGTTTATATTCTCGTTGCGGGCGGACTGGATGCTGTCGAGAAAAAGCGGGTGGCTGTCCTGTTCGTGTTTTTTCTGGCAGCGGCCATTTACTGGGCTGGCAATGAACAGCAAGGCTCGTCGCTCCAGATTTTCGCCGACCGCTATACCGAACTGAATTTCTTTGGCTGGCAGATGCCGTCAAGCTGGTTTCAGAACCTAAATCCGGCGTTCATTCTGCTCTTCTCGCCGGTTCTGGCTGTTCTCTGGGTCTTCCTGGCTAATAAAAAGGTTAATTATCCCGTACCGGCAAAAATGGCTACGGCTTTGCTTCTGGTTGGGGTGGCTTATTTAGTCATGGTCGTTGCCGCCAAACTGGCCCTGACCGGCGAACGTACTTCGCCCATGTATCTGATACTCACGTATTTATTCTTCACACTCGGCGAGTTGTTTTTAAGCCCGGTCGGATTGAGTTCATTCTCCAAACTATCGCCTAAGCGGTACACCAGCCAATTGATGGGCTTGTGGTTTATCGGCTCGTCGCTCGGCAACCTGATTGCCGGTTTGTTTGCGGGTGGTTTCGATGAAAAGAACGTGCAGCAGATGCCGGAGTTGTTTCAGAGCGTTGCTTATTTCAGCTTGGGCTTTGGCGTGTTGCTGCTGCTCTTCGTCAAGCCATTGAAGCGATGGATGGGAGGAATTCAATAAGGATGTAGCGTGTATGAAACCACAAGGTCATCCATACTACATTCTTTTCATCCGCCTGATTTTTTTGCTTTGTAGCCTTTGCCCGTGAGCCACGCCAGTACTTTGTCGCGGTGGTCGCCCTGAATTAGAATTTCGTTGTCTTTACCCGAGCCGCCTGCCCCGCAGGCGGCTTTTAGTTGTTTGCTCAGGTCAATCAAATCGGCGTCGGTTCCGACAAAATCGCGCACCGCCGTCACCACTTTGTTACCGCCCAATTTGACAAGCCAGATTTTTAAATTCTGCTGCGCCGGAGGTGCTGTTTCGACTTCGGGCTGATTGTCAGACTGATACAGGAAATCCGGGTTGGTCGAATACACGATTCCAGCGGCATGTCGATTCTTCTTGCTCATAGAACAAAATTACGGTTTAACCTGCCCCATTACAACTCCATCAACTGCCGGACTGCATCGCCATAAGTGCTGCCAGATGTTAACCTCGTCCCTTTTCGGTCGCCCATCGCCAGCATAAACTTGCCGTCGAAGTGTCGGTGAATTTCGCTGATCTTGTGCCGGTTTACCATCACCGACCGACTCACGCGAACGAACGTATCAGGTAATTTCTCGTTCAGCGTCGTCAGCGTATAGGTCGTTAAAAACTTCTGTCCATCCATCGTTGCCAGAAACACGTATTTGTCTTCTGCTTCAAAGAAAGCAATGTCGGAGAGCGGCACCAGCTTGATTTTTTCGCCCGTTTTCACCGAAATAGAATAGATTTCCTTCTTCGGCTGCATCTGCGCCAACAACCGCATCACGCTCTCCGATATGGGGTTCACGGCGGGTTGGGCATCATCATTTCGCTCAACCAGCGTTCTGATTTTCTGGATACTACGGGCCAGCCGGTCGGCTTCGATGGGTTTTAATAAGTAGTCGATGGAGTTTTCTTCAAAGGCGCGAATGGCGTACTGGTCGAAGGCCGTTGCAAACACCACCATCGGCATACGGGTTAGACGCGACAGCATCTCAAAACCGTTCAGCAGGGGCATTTCAATATCCAGAAAAATAAGGTCGGGTCGTAAACTCTCAATGAGTGTCAGCCCTTCGGCTCCGTTGGCCGCATCGCCAATTACGTCGATACTGTCGCGGTGTTTATCTAACAGACGACGTAATCGACTGATTGCCAGCGATTCATCATCAATCAATATTGTTTTTAAGGGAAGAGTCATGGCCGTATTTCGGTTAAACGCTGGGGGTTAACGTCAGCGGATTTTAGCTGAATTTTGCTCAGCAGAATAGAAATTAATACCTGCTTCAACGGCCAGTTCTGGAGTTCAACGCGGGCATCATCACCGTATAGAAGTTTGAGTTTATCCTGAATGCTACGTAGTCCATAACCACCGCTCATATCATCGGGAAAAGCAGGGCCGTTGTCGTGAACGCAAAGTTGTAATTCGCCCGGTCCGTCGCTACGGGCTTTTTCATAAATCCTGACATCAATCCGGCCCGCATCGGCGCGTTTGGCAATGCCGTGCTTAATCGCGTTTTCGACAATAGGCTGCAACAGAAACTGAGGTAGTTGCAGGTCATTCAGTGCCGAATCGCTGATATCAACGCTGAACGTGAGCCGGTTGCCGAAACGTACCTGCTCCACCTGCAAATAGGTCCGCACCATCTCCAGTTCATCGGCCAGTGATGCAAACAGTTGGCCGTCGCGTCCGGTCGAGTAGCGGAAAAGTTTGGAGAGTAACAGTGTCATCTCTTCGGCTTTCTCCGGATTTTCATGCACCAGACTGGCGATGCTGTTGAGGGCGTTGTAGAGAAAATGCGGGTTAATTTTGGCCTGTAACGCATCGAGTTCGGCACGGGTTTTCAGCTTCTCTAAGTTTAGTAACTGAAATTCCTGCTCCGACAGTTTGCGGGTCAACTGACGGCCCTGCTGGAGCACATATAGAAAAATATTAGCAATCAGAAGGTCACCAAGTACATAAACATACCAGGGAGCGGTTTTTTCAATGCCACCAGGTCGATCCGCTAGGGCTTCAATATAAGGCTTACCCAATAGCAAATACAGACCCGAATTGACGATGAAAAAACTGCACATTACCGCAAAACTCACGATTAAGTGCCGTTTCCAGATGGATTGAAATTTGCGCGTAAGCCAACCCGATAAAGCCCAGGTTACCAGGAAGACAGCCGCTCCATCGGCTATATTCTGGGCGATCAGAAATCGGTACAGGCCAGCCATAAGCGGGTCTTCGGCGGCCCAGATGAGGTGTGAGAAATAGATAATAGCGTTGCTGCCATAAATAAGCAAAGCGCCCAGAAACATGCCAATCAGCGTTCCCCATCCCGGTTTTTGGAGTAAATTCGTGAGTGTAATGGGTTCGGGTTTCGTCAGCAATTCGGGCTGGTACGAACTACGTCCCGAGAAATTGAACTTCGCCCCTTCTACATTAGCCCTGGTCAGGTTGGTGCCTTCCAGCCCACTGAAACTCAGGTTTGCTTCGAACAGATCGGCATCCGTGAAATCGGCCTCGTTCAGATCCGAAAAACTCAGGTCTGCCTGTCGTAATATCGCTCCCCGAAAGTTGGCCCGCGCAAGATTC
>JANPJE010000074.1:0-3665 GCA_031425355.1 Spirosoma sp.
ACGATCGCCTTAAATTTGCCATCCTTAAAGTAAACGTGTTTATTCTCCGGCGTAAATAAGGACAGTTCAAAGGTTCCTTCTACAATATTGGTCACCGGATCAAATGCTGTGATACGAACCCGGTTACTGTACTTTGACAGATACGTATCAACAATAGCGTCCCCGCCCAACAGTCGATCATAACGGGTTCCCGATGATGTCGTAGCACAGCACGTATCTAAATCTTTTGTTTCATACCACCCAACAGCTAATGGAATATTGTCAATGCTGAGTAATTGGGTGGGAACGCACTTGACTGTGCAGCCAGTTACCTGATTTTTCACATTCGTTGATTTATCGTAAGGCAAATCAGTGACAATATTTAAAGAAAAACGGTTGGCCGTGCAGGGTTTGTCGGGTGCTTCCCGAACCTTAGTGGCGTTAGCTGTTCCAAACCACGGTTTGTAATCAAGCAGGGCAGTGGCGCTATAGTAAGTATGTTTTTTGGCTGGTTGAGTGGCAGGTATTCTGCGAAACGCATAAGCGATGCCATCACCCCGCGCATCACTGATAATTAGTTTTTGGTCGCACACGTGAAGTAGGCCACCCAATGATTTTTGGCTAAATCTGAAATTAAAGAAAGGTGTACCCGGCTCGTTGATTTTAAACCGGATTGAGTTCCAACGCCGGGTCATCGTAAGTTCAAAATGAGCCGACCACACTCCGTTTTCGTAAATTTCGCCCTCTCGTTGCTGGTTAATCACCATCTCGGTGGCGCGGGCAGGTGGATGATTAGGCCCCCAGCCGCCCGAGACTTCCAGCAGTTCCCAGCGGCCAGCCATCAACCGGGCTATTGAATCAACTGATGCCTCAAACAATGATGAGTCTTTAAGAGCTATGTACGCCAGCGGAGGGCATGGGTCCCAAATAGCGTTTTGAGTTAGAACGCCCGATTGCCCCCGGCTAAGAATGGGTAATACCAGTAACATTAATAGCACTGCCAGTTGCCTGCTCATAACTGATTAAGTTCGTTTTACAGGCTATTAACGACAGACGTAGTGAATACTTTTTTAGTTGGAAGAAGATTTTAATCAAGACTTTACATATTCCGGCGATACTGACCGCCAACGGCGTAGAGTGCGTTGGATAACTGCCCCAGCGAACACACTTTGGTGGCTTCCATCAAACTCTCGAACACATTGCCATTGGCTAATGCCGTAGCCTGTAGGTTCGCCAGCGCAAGTTCGGCTTCGGCGCGGTTGCGCTCCTGAAACGCCCGGCACGAATCAACGGCATAGCGTTTTTCGTCGTCGGTGGAACGGATTACTTCGGAGGGGACTACCGTAGGCGAACCGGCCGGGTCCAGAAACGTATTGACGCCAATAATGGGCAAATCGCCATTGTGTTTCAGCGTTTCGTAATACATCGACTCCTCCTGAATCTTGCTGCGCTGGTACATGCGTTCCATAGCGCCCAGCACACCCCCACGCTCGTTGATCGCCAGAAACTCCTGATAGACAGCTTCCTCGACCAGATCGGTTAACTCCTCAACCACAAACGCGCCCTGCAACGGATTCTCGTTTTTTGTCAGGCCAAATTCCCGGTTGATAACCAATTGAATCGCCATCGCCCGCCGGACGGATTCTTCGGTCGGGGTTGTGATGGCTTCGTCATAGGCGTTGGTGTGCAGCGAGTTACAGTTGTCGTAAACCGCCAGCAGGGCCTGTAGCGTAGTACGGATGTCGTTGAAGCCAATCTCCTGCGCGTGCAAACTCCGCCCCGACGTTTGAATATGGTACTTGAGTTTCTGCGAGCGGTCGCTGGCTTTATAGGTATTCCGCATCGCCTTCGCCCAGATCCGACGCGCCACCCGGCCCAGCACGGTATATTCAGGGTCCATGCCGTTCGAGAAAAAGAACGACAGATTGGGCGCGAAATCGTCTATGCTCATGCCCCGGCTGAGGTAATATTCTACGAACGTGAACCCGTTGGAGAGCGTAAACGCCAGTTGCGAAATCGGATTGGCTCCAGCTTCGGCAATATGGTAACCCGAAATGGAAACGGAGTAAAAATTCTGTATCCGGTTGTCGGTGAAATACTGCTGAATATCGCCCATCATTTTGAGCGCAAATTCGGTCGAGAAAATGCAGGTGTTCTGCGCCTGGTCCTCTTTCAGAATATCGGCCTGCACCGTTCCCCGCACTTTCCGCAACGTATCGGCTTTGATCTGTTCATACACCTCGCGCGGCAGCACCTTATCGCCCGTTGTGCCGAGCAGTATCAGGCCCAGCCCGTCGTTGCCGTCGGGGAGGGGGCCGTTGTAAGAAGAAGGAGGAGAGGAGGAAAGGGAGGAGGGGGAAGAAAAGGAACTCGTCTCTCCATTTTCTTTCTTCTCCCTGTCTTTCTCCTCTCCTCCTTTTCTCCTTTCCTTCAACCATTTCTCACATTGCTGGTCGATGGCTGCGTTCAGGAAAAAGCCAAGCAGCATGGGCGCGGGGCCGTTTATGGTCATGGATACCGACGTGGCCGGGTCGCAGAGGTCGAAGCCGGAGTAGAGTTTCTTGGCGTCGTCGAGGGTGCAGATGCTCACGCCCGAGTTCCCAACTTTGCCGAAAATATCGGGGCGCAAGGCGGGGTCTTCGCCATAAAGCGTGACCGAATCGAAAGCGGTGGACAGCCGTTTGGCGGGTAATCCTTTCGACACGTAGTGGAACCGGCGGTTGGTTCGTTCGGGACCGCCTTCGCCCGCAAACATTCGCGTGGGGTCTTCGCCCTCGCGCTTGAGCGGAAACACGCCCGCCGTGTACGGAAACTCGCCCGGTACGTTCTCGTTCAGCAGCCAGCGCAGAATGTCGCCCCAATCGTGGTATTTCGGCAGACTGACTTTCGGGATTTTCAGGTGAGAAAGCGTCTCGGAGTAAAGCGGTTGCCGAATTACTTTATCGCGAACGGTGAACTCATAAAACTCGGCTGTATAGCGTTTTTGCATCGCAGGCCACTGCTGAAGCAGGGCGCGGCAGGTTGGGTGCAAACGGGTTTCGAGTTCGGCAAAGAACGGTTGTAATTCGTCCTTTAAACGACCATCAGCGACTATTTTTACCGTACCGTCAATCTGGTACAACTGCCTCGCCAGTTCCGTTTGCTCGTTCACAAACGCATCGTACCGACGGCTCTCTTCCACAATTTCGGCCAGATACCGCACCCGGTCGGAGGGGATAATCGTTGATTTGGGATCGGGCCGCGTTCGGCTTGGGATTTGGGATTGAGGATTAACGGTTCCGACGGAGGAAAATCCGTAATCCGAATTCCAAAATCCTAAATTCTTCATCAGCCGCTCGAACAGTGCGTTCATACCGGCGTCGTTAAACTGCGAGGCAATGGTTCCCAAAATGGGCAATTCGTCATCCGGCGTATCCCACAAATTATGGTTGCGCCGGTATTGTTTCCGCACGTCGTGCAGGGCATCCAACGAGCCGCGTTTGTCGAATTTATTGATGGCGATAACATCGGCAAAGTCGAGCATGTCGATTTTCTCCAATTGCGTAGCGGCTCCGTATTCCGCCGTCATAACGTAGAGCGTTTTGTCGGCATGATCGGTGATTTCCGTATCCGACTGCCCGATGCCCGATGTTTCTACGATAATTAAGTCAAACTGAGCCGCTTTGCACACATCAATCGCGTCCTGC
>JANPJE010000075.1:0-3797 GCA_031425355.1 Spirosoma sp.
AAAATCTTCGCCAACGTAATCGGCTCCGTGTAAAACGATATTCCGGTTATAGACGTTGTCGTTGAAGCCTTTTTCCAGTCCCTTCAATTGCAGTGACAGGCCATGTTTGCCCATATACGTATCGAGGGTCTGGTAAAAGCCGAGGCTGCTTTGAAACGACGAATTTGTATTGGAAAACCGATTTGCCATCAGGTCGCCGGAGTTCCGTCCGTGCGATACGTAGGTATTGAAAAGTAATTTTTTATTCTGTAAATCAACGACATACAGGCGTTTGCGCGTAGAGGGCTGGCTGAGGTCAACGATGGTCAGCATGGACTTAGCCGTGTCGATCTTTTGCCAGCCACGCAGGGCATATTCAAAAACGCTTTTCTGCAAACCAGCCCGACCAAGATTTAGCTGATCGTAGACCTCCAGATGGGCGATTGTATTGACCTTTTTGGGAACTGACGGGGGCGTCGAAACGATTACAGTACGGGACGTTTTATATCCGGTGCTGGCAAAATAAATGCCTACCAGGGCAACCATAAGCAGAAGAATATTCTTCATGCCTATTAATTTGCGATATCGGGATTTATGACGATGCATATAAAACCAACAAGCTTACGGATCTTTTGATTCGATGAAGGTATCACTTTTTTGCCAAACACGGTAGCATGACTCCTTACGAACAGGCCGTCCGGGCCGAACTCAATCGCTGGCAACAGGCCATGCAAAAGCCCCCCTCGGCCTTTGGTAGGCTCTCTACGTCCCTGCAACGGCGCATTAACCGGATTATTCCCGACCGCATACACGCGGTCATTACGGGTACGATCAAGCAGATGACCCGCGCTGTTTTGTTCGGGGCCGAATTCCTGAATCGTGCTCCCGCCGAAGGCCAGACGCTGACGCAGCGCGATGCTGCCGTAGCCAAACGGATTGAGTTTTACAAGAAAACCAGTGCTGCCGAAGGGGGCGTAACGGGGGCTGGTGGCTTTCTGCTCGCCCTGGCCGATTTCCCGATTTTGCTCAGTCTGAAAATGAAAATGCTGTTCGAAATTGCCAGCCTGTACGGTTTTTCGGTGAACGATTACCGCGAACGAGTATTCATCCTCTATATATTTCAGTTGGCATTTTCGAGTCAGGAACGTCGAAAAGCGGTGTACCAGAACATTGCCAACTGGCCCGAACACAGCCGCCAACTTCCCGACGACATCAACCAGTTCGACTGGCTGACCTTCCAGCAGGAATACCGAGATTACATTGATCTGGCTAAAATGGCGCAACTGATTCCGGGCATCGGAGCCGCCGTGGGCATTGTGGTCAACTACCGGCTCGTGAATCAATTGGGTAAAACCGCGATGAACGCCTACCGGATGCGGATACTGTCGGAAAACAAACCGGCCCTATCGGCGGGACAGCCTGATAAACCTGCCTTGCCGGGGTGAGTGATTGCGACTCATTTACGTAGTTCGTCGAATACACTATCCGAGTCGACTAGCTTATATTTTTTTGCCATGTACACAGCGGGAGCACACAACGTACCGAGCAGTACGTAGGGGGCGGTTGCCGTAGCGTAATCACGCTGGTATTCCTGTTGGGCCTTTGTCAACGCCAGATAACTGTCCATTATTTTTTTGTCTGTTTGCGGGTGGCCACTACGTTGATCAGCGTAGTCGTCTATACTATTTTTTAAGTGAGCAGCCCAAAGCCCAAAGATTTTCCTGTTCTTTTCAAACGTCGTCTTCTTTTGTAAATCCAGTAGATAGTTGACGCCCGCTTGTGCATTTTTTTGGTGAATTACCGTATTGTCTGTCTCGCTTAAGCGATTTAACTCAGAAACTGGGTTTTTAGTCTTATCGTAGATGGCCGGAACAACGTATTGACTTGTTTTTTTATCCAATAGTCCGTAAGGGGCGAGATCAATGGTTTTCAACTGCTTTTCTGCCTGTCTGTACTCATAACTGATTGGATCAATTTGTTTATTCATCGTATCAAAAACCCAGTCCATTCCAGCATTACCAGACTGGTTCGACAAAAAACCAAAAACAAACAGGTTAACGAAAACTAAATTCAGCAAAAACCCGGCGATGAAGTAGGTGAATCGTCCGTAGAATATCTTATTGGAATAAAAAATGATAAAAAACAAACAAAGGGTTGATACCGTATTGGCGAACAGCAGCGTTTCGACGCTTTCCGTTTTGATATAGCTATTCATTACGCCAATAATAAATACACCAATAAACAAGCGACTGACAACCACGAATGAGATTGAATGCACAAAATTTACTCGGTGTTTCATCGTCGCTTTCAGAATAAAATGTGCCGGAAGGATCATTACAATCAATACAACGGATAAGCCGATACTGATCAGCAAATCCCTCGCCGTCTTTTCTATCGAAAATCCGTTCACTACCCATGTAATTCCAGAAAACAACAGTACGTAAAACAGAGCCTGCTTTGCGACAAAGCGATTCGGTTTATCTACAAAAAAAGCAGGAAAAAACGCCGACGGTCTAAAATAAAAATCAGGCAGTGCAGACACCCAGCTTTTCATGCTTCTTAGGTCAAAAATTTCTACTAAATTTTTCATCATATAGGTAAATATATTTTTGTAGTTAGCATACGGCTCACGCAAAAAAAAATTCTGTCGAATGCCTTTCTATCACTCCATTTTGCCGCTGGGAATCTGTAAAGCGGTAATGAGCAAAATTTTCTGATTATTCGCCCAACACCCCAAGGGGCTGATGGATGAGCAAGCTACTCTACTGAACACGGGCCACTTGCAACCTTTACACCCCCTGAATGTTGGGCTGTACCTTACCCTCGGGACGTGAATCCTGTCGCCCGGCAACCCGCCCACGCGGAGCGAACCACAACGCACAGTCAACGTTACTTTTGCCAAACCAATGTCATACGCCGGTCTTCCCTTGGTCAATATACTTTTCATTAAATAAATTATTAGGTTTTAGAGACTGTCTAAAAATAGCGTTTTGATAAAAATAAGGAGCCAGTAAGTTTGTAGGAACAAAGAACCACCCATGTATCCTACTGACCTGACTGACTCTCAATGGCAAGTTATTCAAGAACTGCTTGCTGACCAACGAAAACGTAAACATGATTTACGGAACGTGTTTAACGCCTTGTTCTATGTAGTCAAAGGCGGTATTCCCTGGCGACAAATGCCCAATGACTTACCGCCCTGGAAAACAGCCTATTACTACTTTCGTAAGTTTCAAAGAGTGGGCATCTGGCAGGAATTAAATGACGCCCTACGGGAGAAAATTCGTCAGAAAGCAGGCCGAAAATTGAGTCCTTCAGCCGCCATTTTGGATTCACAAAGTGTGAAAACCACACTGGTCGGGGGGCAGCGTGGGTATGACGCTGGCAAGTCGGTCAAAGGTCGAAAACGCCACATTCTGGTTGATATGATGGGCTTATTGCTGGCCGTGGTGGTGCATCGAGCTGATATTGATGAGCGCCGGGGAGCGGGATTCGTGCTGGCTCGGTTGCACAAAGTCAGGGTGAATTTCCCTCGACTGAAAGTGGTCTTCGCCGACGGGGGCTATAGTGGTGCTTTTGAAACGCAGGTTAAAAGGACGTATAAATGGGTGTTGGAGATTATCCGTAAGCCCTTCGGTATCCGGACGTTCGTACTGTTGCCAAAGCGCTGGATCGTAGAACGGACGTTCGCTTGGCTGACCAGTCAGCGTCGATTAAGTGTTGATTATGAGCGGTCAGTGAAAGTCTCCGAAGCCATGATTCAACTGGCAATGATTCGTATAATGATTCGCCGATTATGAAATTTAGACAACCTCTTA
>JANPJE010000076.1:0-7849 GCA_031425355.1 Spirosoma sp.
TGCGTTTGTACCCGGCGACCGCAGTGCCGATTTCAAAGAGGCAGCCGCTTACGGATTATACCTCATTAACCCATCGGATTTGGGAGCCAATGGATCGGGACCACCGTACACCCGTTTTGATGCGACCAAACAGAAAGACCAGCGGGCAACGCTTAGCCGGTCGGGGGCACAGTCGCAGTGGACGCTGGCCTACGCGGGGAATTTAGATGACAAACTCTACATTGGCGGCTCCATTGCCCTGACCCGGTTAAAGTACTCGTCTGAATTTGTTTTTCAGGAAGCGCCGGTGAATGGTGTGGTGTTTGATAACTACGGTCAGACAAATCGCTTTAACGTAGCGGGAAATGGGATTAACGCGTCGCTGGGTATCATCTATAAAGTGGCTCCACAGTTACAGATTGGTGCAACGCTTGTAACGCCGACGTTCAGCAGCGCAAACGAAGCGTTTAGTCAAACGCTTACGGCTGTTGTGAAGAACCCAAACCCGGAGGGCGTTACGCTTAAAACGAACAGCGTCGATGTGATCGATCCAGCCAATAACTTTGAGTATACCTTGCAAACGCCTTTGCGGGCATCGGGCGGAGCGACCTTCTTTATTGGGAAAGCGGGTTTTGTTACCGCAACAGCCGAGTACGTGGGTTATCAGGGAATGCGGGTGCGAACAACTGCGTTTAGTGATCAGCAGGACAATACCGATTTCAGGGATGATGTGCGAGGATTCGTTCAGGAGACCTACCAGAACGTAGTGAACCTACGGGCCGGAGCCGAATTTCGGGCAGGGCTATTGCGGCTGCGGGGCGGGGTGGCGTATCTGCCAAGCGCCCATAAACTCGATCTGGATCGGGTAGCCAAAGGAGACCGGGACAAACTATTACTCTCGGCGGGTTTGGGCGTTCGCAACGACCGTTTCTTTGCCGACGTAGCGGGTTCGTATCTGACTTATAAATCGGGCTTCTCGCCTTTTCAGCTACCAAACGATGTCGATACGCCAACGGTATCAACCAGTCACCGGAACACAAATTTGACACTGTCGGTAGGGGTATTTTTTTAGATTGTCAGCTACAGTCAGGCCTGGTCAAATGTGGTCAGGAGCTGACCTTTACAAACAAAGAAGTGGCGTCAGATTTAAGAATCTGGCGCCACTTCCTGTTTATAACCATGCACCAACTCTTCGCAGTACGTCATCTTCGGTGGTTTCGCCCGAAATGATGATGTGGGCCTGTGCGTAAATCGGCAACCGTGTCTGGTAGCGTTGTTGCAAAACAAGGGGCAGTTCGGGATTGGCAGCGTTGTTCAGCGGCCTGTCTTCCTGCCCATGACCCATTATTCGACGAACCAGTACGTCCACTGGAACATCCAGAAAAACCGAAACGCCCGTTGCATTGATGTACGTCATATTGTCGTGGAAACAGGGCATTCCGCCCCCGGTCGAAACAACCAAGCTTGCGCCGGGCCGGATTGTCCGCAGAACACGCCGTTCAGCTTCGCGAAAATAATCCTCACCCGACTGGGCGAAAATATCGGCAATGGAGCGGCCCTCCTCCCGAACAATGAGCTTATCGGTGTCAACGAAGCGGTAATGCAGCGCGTCGGCAATGCGCTTTCCCAGCGTGCTCTTGCCGGACGACGGCATACCAATCAGGAAGATGTTTTTCATGAATTGAAAGAGCGAACCGGAACGCCGGACCGGAGCGAACGAATGAAAGAGCGAAGGTTGCTTACGGCAGTTTTTCGCTCTTTCATTCGTTCGCTCCGGTCCGGCGTTCCGGTTCGCTCATTTTACTCTTTCGATAATTTCAGCCGCATCCGGTGTGGTGTTATAATGCCATTTGCCGGTAACGACGCCGTTGCTGAGCAGCCATGTACCGGGATTAGCCCGCATGATGGTTTTCAGAACAGTAGCATCCGCTTTGTAATACGGTACGTCGTCCAACTGAAATTCTTTACGGAAGGCTTTTATTTCGTCGTCGCTGGTCGAGGTCAGGATATAGGGCGTGATGGCTGACCCCTTTACCCCCTCAACCAATGCGCGAATGGCGGGCAGGCTCCCAGCGTCAACATCTTTCGTGCTCTTGACGATGATAAAAAGTTTATTGCCTTCAAAGGTTTGCTGCGTAAAATCGCCTTCGTCATTCCAGATGCGGTAGTCGGTAATTTTCGGTTTGGCTTTTTCATTTACCAGCACCATTTCTTTGAATTTGTAACTCTGGTCGGCAGGGTACTGCTCAAACTCACTTGTCTTGCCGCCCTTTTCCATGATGTATTTATACCGAAGCGGTTCAGACGGTTTCATCCCCGCCGGAATGCTCTTACCGACGGCATACGGCAACATGTCGATTGGGGGGAGAAACTGAACGGCATAAATCCCCAGGGCCATTGTGGCAACGATGGTAAGGCCCACCAACCAGCCCGTATTTCGGGAACGCAGGCGGTTTCGATGGCCGATGATAAACAGGATCAGCACCATCAGCACAATGTCTTTCGTGAACGAGGTCCAGGGTTTGAGTTTGATGGCATCACCGAAGCAGCCGCAGTCGGTTACGCGGTCGAAATAAGCGGAATAGAACGTCAGGAACGTAAAGAACGTAATCAGAAAAAACAACAGCCAGACCGTGACTTTAGGTTTATAAGAAGCCAGCAGGGCCACGCCCAGAATAATTTCTGCCGCACAAAAGAGCACCGACATCGCCAGCGTGAATGGCACCAGAGCCATGAAGAAGTTGTGCAGAAACGGCAAATCCTGCGCGAATACCTCAAAGTATTCTTCAAACTTGATCTGTGTGCCAACGGGGTCATTAAGCTTAATGAGTCCCGAAAATATAAAGACGATACCAACCAGAATTCGGGCAATTCGGGCGGCAATCAGCATCGGTGGCGTACCGGTTTTAATGTTAGGTTTCGATGTCGTTGGGTTCATCATTCAGCGTGAAGAGTGAACAGTTAAGAATGAAGACTATATACGGATACGCGGTATTTTCTTCATTCTTAACTGTTCACTCTTCACTTATTAGTAAGTTTAATCAAACAGAAAACGGCGTAGTTAATCATATCCATATAATTGGCATCGACGCCCTCCGATACCAGCGTATTACCCCGATTATCTTCAATTTGTTTCGTTCGCAGTAATTTCATCAGGATAATATCGGTCATCGAACTCACGCGCATCTCGCGCCAGGCTTCGCCATAATCATGATTTTTGGCAAAGAGCAACTCAATAACCCGGTCCATTTCGCCATCGTAGAGTTGTTCGAGTTCATCCGCCGGAATATCAGTACGTTCATCGCTCCCCAATGTCAACTGAATCAGGGCCATCACGCAGTAATTAATGATGCCAACAAACTCGGGTTCAATGCCCTCTCCTACCCGACTAACGCCGGTTTCCTGCAAGGTGCGGATGCGCTGCGCTTTGATATAAATCTGATCGGTGATGCTCGGCAAACGTAAAATCCGCCAGGCCGTACCGTAGTCGTGATTCTTTTTGAGGAACAGTTCTTTGCAGCGTTGGATAACCTGCCGATATTGGGATTCAGTATTCACAAGTCGGTGAGTTGTAAGTAGTAAGGCGTAAGTATTTGCGCAAGCTTTCACTTACACCTTACTACTTACAACTTACGACTATTTTGATTCCGAAAGTTACAAAAAAAACGCTGAATTGCCGGGGGCGGCTGGTCGATTTGACTATACCCGCCGTGATGGGAATCCTGAATATAACGCCCGATTCCTTCTTCGCGGGTAGCCGAATTCCGCTCGAAGAAACCGTTCTTGTTGCCGAAAAAATGCTTGCCGACGGAGCCACCTTTTTAGACATTGGCGGCTATTCGACCCGTCCCGGAGCCGCCAATGTCAGCCCTGACGAAGAAGCCGACCGGGTGCTGCCCGTGATCGAAGCTATTTTAGACAGTTTCCCCAATGCACTGATCTCGATTGATACGTTCCGGGCATCGGTCGCCCGGCAGGCCGTTGAATCGGGGGCCAGCCTCATCAATGACGTATCGGGCGGCACCCTCGACCCGGCCATGTTCGGTACCGTTGGTGATTTAAGTTACTCATGGGGGAGCATTCCGTACATACTCATGCACCTGCGCGGCACTCCCCAAACCATGCAGTCGCTGGCAACGTACCAGAACGTAGTTACAGAAGTGATTGACGAATTAGCCGTTCGGCTGGCCGAATTACGGGCATTGGGAGCGAAAGACGTCATCCTCGACCCCGGATTTGGTTTTGCCAAAACACCAGCTCAAAACTTTGTGTTACTGAGCCAGTTGAACGCATTTGGTCTGTTCGATGAGCCGTTGCTGGTCGGCCTGTCGCGCAAAACAACTATCTGGAAAACCCTGAATATCAAGGCCGATGATGCTCTCAACGGCACCACCGTACTGAATACAGCGGCCCTCCTGAAAGGAGCTTCCATCCTGCGCGTTCATGATGTTCGGGAGGCTGTTGAAGCGGTAAAACTTACCCAAAACTTAAGTTTTTTTTAGGTTACACTTGTGTTTACAAAACAGAAACCGTACTTTTGCATTCCCAAACGACAACGACTTGGTTGTCAACGGGGGAAAATGATCTGGTAGCTCAGCTGGTAGAGCAATACACTTTTAATGTATGGGTCCTGGGTTCGAATCCCAGCCGGATCACAGAAATAAAAAATGCCTTAATCAACGATGATTAAGGCATTTTTTATTTATTGGCATTACTTAGTCCGGCAAGTTGACACGGCGTTTAACTTCGTCATAATCAGTCCAGTTAATGACACCTAATCGCCCTCCTGGGTTGGGTGGAACAATTATCCAGCGAACCTCGATGTCAAAATCGATTGGTATTCGACGGGGCATAAAATAGGAAAGGTCAAAATTCATTAGTCCTTTGCCCTGGTTCAGTTGAAAAAAATAACCGATACTTAGTTTGTCGGTGACGGAAGGTAGCGAAAGTACCACCGATTTTTGAGCGGAGTTACGGTAATAGGCCATCACTAAGCCCTTGTCGATGATAGCCTGCGTGATGTTCACATCCTCAATACTCCTGTAAAAATACAGTGGGTCATTGTCGGATTTCCAGTCAGTGGCCTTTATCGCTGTCCAGGATGAAACAATCAGATTAGCTGCTCCCGGAGGGCCTTGCGCGCCGGCTGCTCCCGGTGCTCCCGGTGCTCCCGGTGCTCCTGGTGTTCCTGTCTGGCCAGCGGCTCCTTGCGGGCCAACTTCACCCTGCGGGCCTTTGCAGGCAACGAAACTGATCATTACAGCAAGCACCAGCCAGGCTACGGTTATTTTTTTCATAATTGTACGGATTAATGGATTGCGACTATTTACAGTTTTACGATTTTGTAGCGTGTGAGGGCGTCATTACCCTGGCTTATCAGAATATACGTACCGGCGGCTAATGAGGAGACATCCAGTTCCCGAATCGTTCCGGGCTGAGAAATATACCGGTAGGTTTTTCCCTGCAAATCAATTAGCTGGATCGTCTGGTAGCTCAGTGGTGCCGTAAAAAAGACCTTTCCTTTCTCTACTGGATTTGGGTAAAGCACTACGAGAGAACGCTCGTCCGTCTTGACAGGAGCAGCCGCCCGAAGGCCAATCGGCACCAGAGCGACATCTGGTGTCCCAACCAATTCCAGATTAAAATGCAGGTCAGAGCTACTTTGCGAGGATTGATGGACTTCGGCGGCAATCAGTCCGCTACTTACGGCACTCGCCGGAATAATGACGGTACGCCATTCAAATTCATTCGTGTTAGCGCTGGCTGCTGTTGTTGGGGTAATATCGCCGGAAGAAACAAGCATATTCGGGTCGCGCGGCAAAACCTCCTGCCCGTCGATGTAGATAATCACACCATCATTCCGCCTGTAATTCAGTATGTACGACTGGTAATACGTACTTCCGTAATTCAGCAAGCCTTTAAAATAGGTGGTAATGTTTTTCGTCTGGCAATCGGTATTGAACTCGTTTGGTGATGGGCAACCATTTGGAATCTGGGTTAATTCGCCATCTTCGCCCTGGGGTGAGTAACCAAGAGGCAGGTAGCCACGGCCCCAGCCCGTTACGTTGGTAGACGTTTTCCAGTCGCTCGGTGGGGCTGTGTTGGTAACCAGATAATACCACATTTGCGATGCCCGGTCTTTGTGTCCGCTGGGATTTGTCTGAAAGTTGGACGGTGCCCCGAAACCGCCACTACCCTTGAGCCGCCCTACCACGTAATCGCCATAGTAATTGCCATTGCCCGTTTCGCCCGGCATCCACCAGTGCGTAGTCGGGTAGGCGCCCCGCGTACCATCAACACGGGCATCATATATCCAAGCTCCGGGGCGGTTATAGGCCCTTGCCTGAGGGATGTTGGCGTGTCCGGTTGTTGGATCGAGGGAATAAACGGCAGCATCATCATTCACCTTGTACGGCTTCAAGTTACCATGTGTCATCGGATCATCGACGTAGGGAACGTTCAGGGCTGTCAGGTCTGCCTCTTTATAATATTGCCGGACAATCACCTGGCTGTTTCCGCTCAGTTCAGTGCCGGGTGTTAGTGTCCAGTACCGATTGAAAGCGATCCAGGGTGCACCCACACCTCGGTATCCGTACGATGCCAGATGGACGTAATTGGTTGGTGAGTGAGCATTTATCCGGGTCACCCCGGCGGTTCCACGCACTTTGAGATCAAACGGGGCCACGCCAACGGTCCCTATCGGGTAGTTGTATTTCTTAATCGACAGCAGCAGGTTTCCCGACTGATCGGCGTAGTGCGTAAACCCTTTGTTGTCCACACACTCGCAGGTTGCTGAACGAACTATGCCGTCGGTGGCTGGAATGGCAAATCCGTCCTGGTCTTTGATGATGGTGAATTTGTCTTTTATAACCCCAAATTCGTTGATGAACTTCGCGTCGAGTCGTTTGCCGTCTACTTCGATATACATCGAGCCACCCTCTGGCGTTTTGGCTTCCATAGCCGGATGCGGCCATTTGCCAAAAGGTTGAATCTGAGTGCTGCCTGATCGTCCACCAGCTCCGTTCACTACGTAGATAACGCCTTCATTGGCCGCAGATGTCGTGTTTTTGTAGTAGAAGCAGGAGTTAGGCGAACCGTCGTACCGGCCCGACGACCGGGCGTTGCCCGCCACAAAGGGGTTATGCACAGCCAGGCTAAACGTGGACGACGAATCGTAGTGATTTTTCATCAGCCTCGACCGTTCATACACGTGGCTGTGCCCATTAATGACCATATCGACCTTGTACTGCTCCAGTATCGGCAAAAAATTGGTTCGGATGTTAGTGAGTTCAGCGTCTCTGTCGGAGTTGTAGGTTCCCATCGTGTACGGCGGATGGTGCCAGTAGGCAATAATCCAATTGATTTTAGGATCAGCCTGTGCTTTCGCCAGATCCTGTTTCAGCCACGTTACCTGTGGTCCATTCGCCCCAAAAATTGTGGTTCCCTGTCCGCTTTCAAAACCGTACGAATCCAGGCTGACGATATGAATATTGTTGTAATTAAAGGAGTAATATTCTTCCCGATGCGATGGCTCACCGCCCCCGCCATCGGCTGCTTCCGTAAAATTATTGACTACGTCATAGTAATGAATGGGGTGCGGATCGTAGCGCAGGCCGCCAGCGTAGAAGTTGTTCTGGTAATCGTGATTACCGGGCGTTGCGTAAAAAGGCGTCTGCCGGAAAATCCAGTCATACCGTGCCTTTGTTTTATCGAATACCTTTTCCTGATACTGTTCATCGAGTCCCCAGTCGTACGCATTATCGCCCATCCAGAGCCATAAATCGACGTAGCTGATCGAATTTTGCTCTTTAAATGTTTTAAACGAAGCGATCACACTATCCTGCCGGGCATTGTTGCTGCCAAAATCGCC
>JANPJE010000077.1:0-28073 GCA_031425355.1 Spirosoma sp.
TAGTTGTTTCTCCGAATTGATTCTGGACACGCCGATACCCGGAAAAATCTGGTCGGCCAGCGGTTGTACCGCTACCGGGTTGTGATGAAGCGCAGCTTCGGGCCAGGCTGTCGTTAGACTTGTTTCAGGCTGGTCGCCGTCATTCAGGAAGTGCAAAACAGCAACTTTTCCATTGATGGCTCCCAGCACATACGTCCCAAACGGGCTCTCGAAAAGCCCATAGTTCACGACCAATCCTGATCCGGCCTGTTTGAACTGCCCCGGCGTTACGCCCTCGACGGTCATGAACAAATCGTGTAATCGACCCGTACCGGACAGACCTGCTTCGTGGGCGGCATCGACCAGTGGAACCCCGGTACGTAGCTGGTTTTTTGCATGTTCGAGGGTCAGATACTGGCTGAATTTTTTGGGACTTACGCCCGCCCAGTCGGTAAACAATCGCTGGAAATGAAACTCGCTCATATTGGCTTTTTCGGCCAGTTCACCCAGCGATGGCTGGTCGCGGTAGTGGGCTGTCAGGTGTTCAATGGCGCGGGCAATTTGTGCGTAGGTGTAGGTGCTGTTCATGTTCATTGTTGTTGTGGCTCAACGTTTTGCTTCGTTGACCTGTACAAAAGTCGCTATAAGTCAGGTGATGAAAAACCCGATACTTGCGGAGTTGCGTATGTATGGTATACCCTCGCCCATTCTTAGCGCACTACTTACCGATTTAATAGAATCTATATACGTATCTTTGAATAAAAGTGCGACACAACAGTATTTATTGGTGCGCTGCCAGGTAATTTAGTTAATGCAAGCTATTCGAGTATGAAAAAAGGAATACTGTTAGTGTGGGTTCTCTTGAATTCGCTGACGATCTATGCCCAGAATCGGTTCGGTAACGAATGGATGCGGGGAGGTCAAAAATACCTGAAAGTGTCGGTCAATCAGCCCGGTATTTACCGGCTTGGTTACGAAGATATAAAAACCGCCGATCCGTCGTTTCTGCAAACAAACCCCGCAAATTGGCAACTGTTTTTCAGAGGGACACCCATAGCCATTCGGGTAGTGGGCCAGCAGGATGGCGTGTTCGATGCGCAGGATTACGTAGAATTCTACGGCGAAGGAAACGACGGTGCTCAGGATTCCCTGCTCTATCGGCCCCGGCAGCGACTGCATCCGTATCAAACCCTATTCTCCGATAAATCTGCTTATTTTCTGACCAATAATTCCACCGCCGGTAAACGAATGCCCGAACTGAATGTATCGGCGCAGGGATTATCACCGGTCGCGTTTCACGTTGAGGAAACGGTGCAGGCCTTTACTACGGACTACACGTTTAATAATTTAAGAAGCCTGGAGCCATTCCTGCAACAAAGCTATTTTGAACCCGGCGAAGGCTGGTCGGGCCGGTTGCTCACGACCGATTCGGTAGGCATCGTGCAATTTAAGTTAACAGGCCGAGCATCGGTCAACTGGCCTGTCACGCTTGAGGGCATGGTCAATGGCCGGGATAATTCATTCCACAACATACAGGTGCAAGTCGATGCGACTACCACAACGCCCGTTTCAACCATTTTCTGTCCGGGCTTTACCAGTCAAACGTTTCAGGCAATGGTTAAGCCGGAAACTATTCAGAATGAGCAGTTTACGATGCGTTTTAAGTCCGAGAAAAGTGCTTATACCAATAATTTTTCTATAAACTACGTAAAGATATCGTACCCGCAAACGCTGGATATGACTGGCCAGCGGAGTAAACTATTTCATCTGCCACCCGGTGCCCGCTTAACGACTCTGATGGCGGTAAAAAATGCACCCGCCACGGCCATCGCCTACGACATCACCGATAAGGCTAACTGTCGCTATTTAGCTACGCAGCTAACTGACAATCAAACGAATATTGTTGTTAGCGAAGCCGCTCAAAACCGGTCTGTTCTCCTCACCGATCAGTTTCAGAAACCACTGTCGATTCGGGCTGTTCGTTCTCTGTCAGCGATCCCTAAATTGACGAATTACCTGATTATTACACATGCGTCGCTCCGGCAGTCAGCGGTGGCGTATGCTACGTATCGGGCGTCGGTAGAGGGCGGTGGTCATCAGCCATTTATCATTGAGGCCGACTCACTTTACGATTCGTTCAACTACGGCGAAAAGAGTCCGATTGCTATCCGTCGTTTTGCCGATTTTATGCTCGCCAACACAGCCATAAAAAATATGCTGCTTATTGGCCGTGCCAACAGCTACCCATATTCGGTGAAAACAGCGACTGATGATTTGGTGCCTACATTTGGCTACCCCGGTTCTGATATTTTGCTGACAGCAGGCTTAGCGGGCTATCCAATAAATACCCACGCTATTCCAACCGGACGGCTCAACGTAACGACGAATGAGCAGGTGCTGACGTATCTGGAGAAAATAAAGCAGATTGAAGGAGCGACCCCAAATGGCTTGTGGCGAAAGCATATCATGCACATTAGCGGGGGGAAATCGGCTCCGGAAGCGTCGAGCCTGCGGGAAGCCCTAAGCGGTATCGGTTCAATTTATACCAATGGAGTTTTGGGCGGGCAGATTAGTTCGTTCAGCAAGAGCACGACCGATGAGGTAGAAAAAATCAATATCGCTCCGTTAGTCAACGACGGCGTTAGTCTGATTACGTTTTTTGGTCATGCCGGGCCGTCCGTTACCGACATGAATTTTGGCTTTGCGTCGCCCCCGGAAAATGGCTATCGCAATCAATTTTACCCGCTCATGATTTTCAACGGTTGTGGCGTTGGCGAGATATTTTCCAGATTCAATACACTATCAACTGACTGGTTGCTGGCTCCCAAAAAAGGCGCGGGTGTTGTATTGGCGCATACGTACTGGAGTTTTCAGCAGCCCACCACCCGTTACCTAACTAAACTATACGGCTATCTCTATGCCGATCCCACTACGCTCGGCAAGCCTATTGGAAAGATACAGCAGCAAGTCAATGAAGCCCTTGACCGCGAAGGCGTTAGCAACTACGATATCTCGGTGATGTTGCAGATGCTGCTCCAGGGCGATCCTGCGGTGAGCCTTTATCCGCTGCCAAATCCCGACTTTTCGGTCGAGCCGAAAGGGATGTACATTCAATCCAGCGTGGCCGGTAGTTCGCTCAAAAGCAGCGATTCGGTGCGGGTTGTGATTCCGTTGGCGAATCTCGGCAGGTTCGTGACAGGACAGTCTGTTTCGGTATCGCTTACCAAAACAATAAATGGAGCGGCCTCTGGTAATGCACTGCGTTTCAATGCGTTCCGATACCGGGATACACTGGCCTACACAATGGTTAAAGACGAACGGCTGCAAAAAATAGACGTAACAATAGATCCTGACAATCAGATTGTTGAACTGGATAAAGCGAACAACAAGGCGAGTTTAGTGATCGACTGGACGCAGGCCCAGAGCAGCACCAGCTATCCGCTGAATGTTTTGCCGGATCGGGTTAGTCCGGAGGTCAACGTCTTTGTGGATGGGCGAATCCGGGAAAATCAGGCAATGGTTGGTGTGAATCCGCGTATAGAGGTTTATTTGCTGGACGAGAATCCACTCTCAACGAAAGATACCGCTGCGGTCGATGTTTACCTGAAAAGTTGCGAAACCTGTGCGCCCCAAAAACTTTCGGCCTCGTCCTTTTCTGTTTTAGCCGTTTCGGCCAACCAGATTCAGGTAACCACCAATTTATCACTCAAAGAAGGGGGAAGTTATCAACTCATTGTGTTTGGGAAAGATGCCGCTGGCAACCGTACCCAGCCACCATATGTGCTCGATATTGGCGTCGTAGAAACAGATCAGCCCGTTACGCTTTTAGTCTACCCGAACCCGGCCAGTACGTACGTGAAATTCGAGCTGACGATGAATCGGAAAGAACTCCCAACAGAATCCAGAATACTGATTTACAATGAATTGGGTCAGCGTGTTTTTGACGATATGATGCCCATATCTATTGGAAGAAGTTCGTTTTTATGGCAGGGAACAACGCCGGGCGCTTATCCCTATTCCCTACAATTAACGTATAAAGATGGCCACGTCGAAACCCACACAGGCCGGGTAGTCTGGGGAAAGTAATTGGTTAATTGGTGACTGGTTAATTGGTACGTTTGTTGTGTGGCTGAGGCAAGTGTTCTTCGGACGTCAGCCACTTACTCCTTACCAGTTAACCAATTACCCCCTTCAAGGTTGGCGATTGGTGCTCACTAATTCCCACGTTTGTTTCGTGCCTGAGGCAATAATTCCTTTGCCGATGCAATCGGGTGAGGATTGGCAAAATGCCAAAGAGGCATCTTCGCGGTAAATCAGACCAATGGTTGGGGCATACACCCGGCGATATTTTTCCTGCCCCACCAGCGTCGAATCATTTGCCCCCACAACCGAAACCGTTTGCTCGAACGTTCGCTTCCCAAGCGTTATTGAACGGCCCGAATCCTTGTACTGTAGCAACGTATCGGGCCGAGCGTTGTACGTATTGATATTCCAGGACGTGGGTTCCGAAATGGGGAAAACCAAGGTTAACGCAGGCACATTATCGGTCTGACTAACGACTTCTGAAAGGGTTTTATAAACAGTTCGAAACGCTCTGATTTGCCAGGCTGACTGGTCTGTTTTTCGGATGGATTCTTCAATCTGAAAATAGACCTGTCCGTTTCGGTTGAATGAACTGCCAATTTTTTGCTGAATTTGAAAACGCTGTTTCGCAACTGGATTCGTTAGCGAATAGGTCTCCTGCGTAACCTGATACACCCATGAATCACCGGTTTGCAAGGGGAAATAATCCGAGTCAGCGGGTTCGGGGTCCGTCGTTTTCTGACATCCACCAACCACGCCAAGCAAAATTAACAAGGCAAGAGTGGTAGATAAGGTACTGAATTTTAACATCTTATACTTCACTGAATAGCACTTGTTTAGTGATAGACACCAATCGGACGACGGCATTTATTAAGTGCTGCGAATGTACGAAAGATAGCCGTTTATGGCTCATATTCAAAAACTGTAGCTTGTATTATACAAAGAAAAGCCTGACTCACTACCGTTGTAGCGAATCAGGCTTTAAAGTTTTGGCGGGCTGGGGCCTAAATAAACCCGTTCATGCCGTCCACATTCGACCCCATCTTTAGGGTCAGCTTCCGCACGCCACCCAAAGTCTGGAGTTTGGGGGGCTGATAGTCGCGTTTTGTTGGCTGGGAAAGGCCTGTGTACGAAGTAGATTTTTTAGTCATCGAATGATTCATCTTTGGTGCAATGATAAGTACTGATGAGTAACAAACAATATTATTAAATTAGTTGATGATAATGCGCCTGTAATCGAAATAGATGTGTTTTGGGTCGCCTGGTCATATCATTAAACCTACTCTGCTACATGAAAATAAGCCGTAGGTATCCGAATGAAGAATCAAATGCAATGAGAAGCGAAAATTCGTGATGAGAATCGAGAACTCCGTTCCATCATTACTCATATGGAGATAATGAAGAGAGAAGCACAAACGAAAAAGCCTGACTCCCTACTGTTGTAGAGAATCAGGCTTTGTTTGTGTTAGGTAGGTACGTACTGTCCTCAGGCTTAGATGAAGCCGCCCATGCCGTCCACATTCGACCCCAGCTTCAGGGTCAGTTTCTTCACACTGCCCAGCACCTGGAGCGTGGGGGGCTGGTAAGCTTTCTTGGCCGACTTCGTCGCCCGGATATCTATAGTTGCTTTGAGTTTCATTGCCTTCCTGCGTTTGATGATTAGTAGCCCCCAAGGTGTCAAGCCTTGGGGGCATAGACGGGTTGTTTACTGGATAACGATGCGGTACTGACGTAGTTGACCCCGTTCCTGCACGCGCAGCACATACACCCCCGTGGGCAGCGGCTGAGTTGCTTTCAGGTGCAGGCTGCTGGCCGTACTGGTCCCCTTTTGCAGGGATACCGCCCGACCATCGGCCGTGTACAGATTGACGCTGGCCGTCAGTGGCTCGTCCAGATTAAGCGTGAACTGACTATCCTTGACCGGGTTGGGGAATACCCCGTAGGCTTCCGAACGCACCACCACCGAGATAGCAGGGAACACTTTCCGGGTGCCATCCAGATCAACCTGACTCAGGCGGTAGTAGCTGGTGCCGCTGTAAGGGCTGGCATCCACAAAGCGGTAGGTAGTCAGCTCGTTGCTGGTGCCGGCCACATCGCTTACCTGGCCCACCACCTCAAAGCTGAGCAGATCTTTGCTGCGCTCGAGGGTGTACCCCTTATTGCTGCGTTCCCAGGCAGTAACCCACGCCAGCAGCACGCGTTGATCGGCTTGCACACTGGCCGTGAAACTCACTAGCGAAACGGGTAGAGCTGCTGTGAAGGGCACGGTGATGGTGGCGGGCAGGGACTCCACGCCCGCATTGTCGCGCACCGTGTAGGTGAAGGTGGGATCCGGAGCGGCTCCCCCTGTGCCCGTGGTAGCCCCCGTTGCGGTGGGGTCCAGTGTCAGCTTGGTAGGGTCGAAGTTGGGGATGACCGTCGTGGCCGTCACGGGGTTGCCGTTGTAGTAGAGCGTGCCATTGGTGGCCGGCGTCAGGGTCACGGTCCGTCCGGTGAGGTTGTTGGGGTAAGTCCCATCTTCGGGGTCGGTGCCGGTGAACAGGGTCGAAGAAACCGGCGCTGCAATGGTACCACCGGGGTTGACCTGGGTCGGGTTGGTGCCGGTCGTCACGACGGGTACTCGCTCGATAGCCAGATTGGCATCGGTGACCGAGGTAGCGCTCACGGTCACGGGCAGACTGCCGTTGACCGTACCATCACTGCCTGCAGCCGTGCCCAGGTTCTCGCCCGTGCTGGTCCAACTGGCAGGCACGCTGGGCGTGGTGCTGCCGGCCGGATTGGTCGTCAGGACAACCGTATAGTTCCCCGCCGTTACGTTGGTGAAGCTGTAGCTACCCGTTGGGCTAACCGGTACGGTGGCGATGACCACCCCGTTCTGCACTAAGCTCACGTAGACCGGCGTACCACTCACATTGGTGCCATCGACACCAGGGCCGTTGACGGTATTATCGGTCAGCCCGTTGGCGTCGTTGAGCACGTTGCCCGACAGGTTGATCTGAGGCTGGAAGTTGAGCACTGCCGTACCCGTGTTGGGCGAGAGGACCCCTGCGTTGTCAATGGCCCGGAACGGAATGCTGACCGGGTTGGCATCGTTGATGGGGTCCACCAGAATGGGCACCGTGGGGTTACCACTGCCGTCGGTGGGCACCGTTACCCCGCCGGCGGGGAAGTTGCCCGGCGTGTAGACCGTCCCGTTGATGGTCAGGCTGGTGGTGTTGGTGGGGAAGCCCGTGATGAGAATACTGGTCACGTTGCCCGGTGCCACATCACTGCTGGGGGTGGTGTTGGTGAAGGTGTTGGCCGGTACGGGTACAGGCGTCGTGCCGCCCCCGTTGGCAACCGTGTTGGTGCCGCTACCGGCGGTAGGCACCTGCTCGATGCCGAAGTTAGCCTCGGTGACCGTTCCCATGGTGACGGTGACGGCCAGGGTGCCGTTGACTGTCCCGTCGTTACCGGCGGCCGTGCCCAGGTTCTCCCCCGTGCTGGTCCAACTGGCGGGCAGGCTGGGGGTGGTGCTGCCGGCGGAGTTGGTCGTGAGCACTACGTTGTAAGTACCCCCGGTTACGTTGGTGAAGCTATAGCTGCCGGTGGAGGTGATGGGTACCGTAGCGATAACCACCCCGTTTGATACCAGACTGGCATACAGGGGTGTGCCACTGACGCTGGGTCCGTTAACACCGGGGCCGTTGACCGTATTGTCAGTGAGGCCGTTGGCATCGTTGAGCACGTTACCACAAATAGCTGAATTGAAGGTGACCGCCGTTGGTGGCGAAGCGCATCCGTTCGAGCCGATATAGCGGGCGGTGACCGAATAGGTAGCGGGCACGGCCAGGCCCGAAAAGACGGGGCTGCTCTGGTAGGTAGTGCCGTTGATGCTGTACTCTAAGGAAGCACCCATCGGAGCGGTCACCGTTAGCGAAGCGGTGGGCGAGGTGCAACCCGCCTGGGTAACGGTCACTACTGGCTCAACCGGCACGGCCAGCCCGAAGGTGATATCATCGATGGCTAAGTCATTGCCCGATCCCCCAATTGTATTGTTGCTCAGAAACAAATCAATGTCGGGCTGGCTGGCTGTAAAGGTGAGGGTGCGGTTAAACCATACCCCTACCGTATTAATGTCGCCCGAGTTGGCGGTGCCCAGCACCGTGCCCGTGGTCGGGTCAACTATACTGGCTTTCACGTTGGGCGGAATGATAGCGGTTTGTACTCCCGCTGTGGTGCCGTTATTACCCGTCACGTTGAGGACCCAGTAGGAGAGCGTGTACTGCACCCCCGTCAACAAGCCCGTGAACCGACGCCGGTAGAAGGTGTTGGCCTGGTAGTTGGCGTTGATAAATAGAAACCGGCCCGTGCCATTGGCTGTGGTGTGGTCAAAACTATTGGGACCCGTGCCGATTGCCGGCCCGTAGCCAACATCGTTGGACTGGCTCACCACCGCATAATATCCGTCGAGTAATTCAGTACCCAGCGGGGTACCTTTACTAATCTGACTGTGGTAGTCAGTCAGTCCTGTTAAGACTGGCCCCTGGTTGACTCCGGCCTGACCCGTACCGAAGTCTTCTGTGAAGGTCGTTCCGCAGGTGTTGACCACCGCCGTCGACTGGGTCAGTCCATTCTGGAAGACCACGTGGACGACTTCCCCACTGGCCACATTCAGCGTGGCGGTGCTGCCGGTTAGGCTGGTTGTACTGTTGTTAGTCGGATCGTAGAGGGTGATATTCTGTAGATTCCAGTTTGCCACCGCTCCTTCCGTCACGGTATAGGTGCCCGGTGCTACGGCAATCAGTTGACTGTTGCCGTTGACGGGTGAGGTGCGCACCCGCTCATCATCGAGCCATACGCCCACAGCGGAACCACTGCCGGTGCGGGTCAGGATCTGACCCAGATTGGTTCCCCAAAGCTCACCAGCCGGTCCGCCCGTAATGGATTTAGTCGCACGGGAAGTGGGCTCCTGCACCCAACTCCCCCCGCTGAAGCGAAACACCACCCCATCCGTCAAGGATGTAATAGCGGAGGCATAAATCGTCCCATCATCCGCGATAGTGACATCGATTAACCTGTCCGCAGGTCTCCCCAGGTTGGTGTTGGTGCCGGTTGAACTTCGGGTAAAAACCGTAAGGCCATTGGTGCCAATATAAACCAACGTTCCCGTGGGGCCCACATCGATCCGGCCCAGTCCGCCGGTTGCTGCATTGATCCCGGATACGGCCGTCCAACTACCGCTGGTGGCTGGTTTAGTATAGATAATTCCCATTGTATCGACATAGTACAATTGGTTGTTAGCCCGGTCGAAGGCTACATCGACGGCTGAACCAGCAGGATTGCCGGTAGAGCTGTAACCGCTCCCATTGTAGTAGTAGACTCTTCGGTCACTCCCCACGATTACGTTGGTTGTGCCCGGCCCGCCATCAATTCGTAAGGCTTCAGAACCAGGTGACACCTGTGTCCAGGCACTGCTGCTATTGGGTCGGTAATAGATGAAACCGGAACCAGCGACGACACCTGCCCCTGACAAGGCCCACAGACCGCTATCGCCCGCGCCAACATCGATGGTAACTAAACGGTCGGGCTGGTCATTGAGCGAGAAGCCGGAGACGGTGGTTGGTCCCCCCGTTACAGTGAAGGGGAAGTCGACGCTGGATTCTTCGTTCAGTGCCGATTTGTGCACATAGATATAGCCGTTCTGTGCCCAGGCAGAGTGGGCGGAGCTAAGGACCAGCAGCAGGAGTAGACCCAATAGGGTACACCCGGCGGCTGGCCTGCTTAGTCTTCTGTTTTGTAAATTTGTTGTATTCATAATCTGGTTTTGGTTGGTTTTATAATTCGAACTAATTGGTAAGAGATGTACGACCTTACAAGGTTCGTGGATTTATTTTTTCGACTTTAAAGGCATTTATTTACACTATTTTGTCAGCATAAATATTTAGTTGTGTTTACTTTTTTCCATTGTTTATTTTTACGTAAAAGGTTACTCCTAAGTTAACTTGCGACGGAATGCCTTTATCGCTCCGAATACGGTAGCCTTCTGTTGTCATCAGCACTCATTCAGGCTCTATACGCTAATTTGGTCATAGTTGACTTTATGTTGCCAGTTTGTCTGTGAAACTATGGTTTAAGTAGACATAGCGCAAATGCTGCTAACGCGGAATTATGGCGAGCTCAAATATTCTATACTTACCTAAATGTAGAAATTGTCATACATGACACATTCTTAAGAGTTGATCGAAATTTTGTGACGGTTCGTAAGGTCTATGGTAACGGAAAAATACATGTACTTACATGTATTACGGTTTAAGCAACTGATTATCAGTGTTAATTATTTTTGTAATATTTCTATAAGGTTATTTTCTCAGCAGCGTTCAAACGGGTTGTAATCTCTTTCTCTTGCTTAGGAAACCTGATTGTCAGATTTATAGAATTAGTGAGAAGTAGGACGTTTTTCAGATTGTTCATGGGTCGCTTATCAATGGATCAGCCGTAAGGCTAAATCAGCCATATTGATCAATTAACCAATACGTTATCTTAGCTATTGAATAGCAATAATAGGCACGCTAACAGTATATTTTTGTTACTTATTATACGTTTTAGCATGAACGTATATGTTAAGTATATGAACTATGAGGTAAGTAGTATGAAAAGCCAAAAAGGCCCAAAAAATGATAATTCGACTATGTAAGTATTTTTAGATTGAAACGTAACTTCTTGAGCTACTTATAAGCGAAAAGCCTGACTCAATACAACAGTAGTGAGTCAGGCTTTTATTGTGTTTGTTAGGTACTGGCGTTGGGCTTAGATGAAGCCGCCCATGCCATCCGCATTCGACCCCATCTTCAGGGTTAGTTTCTTCACACTGCCAAGTACCTGGAGCTTTGGTGCCTGGTAAGCTTTCTTCGCGGCCTTACCCGCTCGTATATAGGCTGTTGCTTTGATTTTCATATGCTTTAATGTTTATCCACTCCTACTGTGGAGTGATGAGAAGTAAGTTTGACTTAGTTGATAACGATACGATATTGGTGCAGTTGACCCCGCTCTTCCACCGTCAGCAGGTAGACACCCGTAGTTAGGGTCTGGGTCGCTTTCAAGTGCAGGCTGCTGTCGGTGTTACCCGCTTTCTGCAGACCTACCGGACGACCATCGGCTGCAAAGAACTTGACCAGTGCCGCTTGCGGCTCATCCAGATTGAGGGTGAACTGGCCATCCTTGACCGGGTTGGGGAATACCCCGTAGGCTTCCGAACGCACCACCACCGAGATGGCGGGGAACACCTTCCGGGTGCCGTCCAGATCAACCTGACTCAGGCGGTAGTAGCTGGTGCCCGAAAAGGGAGCCGAATCCACAAAGCGGTAGGTGCGGTTCTGGGCTGATTGGCCTTCTTTGGCACTCACCTGACTCACCAGATCGAAGGCAACAAGATCTTTGCTGCGCTCAAGCTGGAAATAGTCATTGTTACGTTCCATGGCAGTAACCCACGCCAGCAGCACGGACTTGTTCTCCTGTACGTTGGCTGTAAACGATACTAAGCTTACCGGAAGCGGACCGCCACAGTTGTTGCTGTTCAGAGTAACCATCAGCGTACGCACTACGCAGCCGCTTATTGTAACGGTACAGGTGTAAGTACCGTTGTCAGATGGAGCGAACGAAGAGAAGTTGATGTCTTTAGAGTTTGAGATAACGCTGCCATTCTTGCTCCAGGAGTACGCCGAGCCTGGTAAGTCAGGTGCACTAAGCGTGTAAGGCTGATTCAAACAGGGCTGAGCCGTATTCGTTACCGTTAAGGCTTCGAGGGGCTTAATGGACACCGTTGTTACAGTCGAATTTCCGCAGTTGTCTGTTAGGCGAACATCATACGTAGCGTTCGCATTCAGATCAGAAACAGTGAACGTATTGCCTGTCAGATTTGAAGCTTTCTCATCCCAGATCGATGCGCCTTCCAGTTTCATTTCAAGTAGGTACGGGGCCACGCCATTGAACTCAAATAAGGCTTGCCCGGTGGCTAATTGCGTATTGCCATCCTCGCAGGTGATACCTAATTTCTTGGTAATAACGGGTTTTGCACCGGCCGGTAAAATCGTGTATTGCTTGGTAGCAGAAAAAGCATTACCACAAAACGTCATGCCCCCTGCTCTCACTGTATAGGTACCCGCAGGAATATTGGCGAAACTGCCGGTCGAGTTGTTGGTGATTACACCTCCCGATGAGTTAAGTAACTCATAGTTGATGACCTCAAAACCATTGTAGTCTAGCTGGGAGGTTATGGTTCCCGTTCCACCACAAAGAATGGTAGATGTTCCATTTAGGCTAAACACTAAACCCGGATTGTCTTCCGTATTGGGTGGCACTGTGAACGTGAAGTTAGTTGGGCCACAGCCAGCCGTTGTAGTTCCTATTTGTGCGGTGTAAGTCCCAGGCGTCAGGTTGTCCCAATAAAGAGTACCATTCGGAGCTAAAGTGCCGGGAATAACCGGTGAATACGTCCCCGATGGACCCGAGATCAGATTGAACGTTGAGCCATCGTCGAACAAACCGGTAGTTTCACCCGTGAGTTTCACGTAGGCCCGTTTAGCACCAATAACAGAGGCACAGGCTAAATCGGTTGCAACAACAGTTGTAATGGCAGCCCCCGGACCGGCTGGGATAATTGTCTTCGTCCGTGTTTCGCCACAGGCATCCGTGATCATGACGGTATAACCCCCGGCCAGATAATCTACAGTATATGTGTTGAGGTGATCAAAAGAATCTGTCCAGGTATCGGTGGTTATTGTGGCACCTGTAGCTGTGTTACTGATAACCACCTGAATTGGATATCCATACCGGTATAATTCTACCTGTAATTTGACCTTGTTGATGCCTGCCGAATTCCTTTCGCACGAAGCTGAGCCGTTCAATCCAAAGAAAGGCGTAAAGAAATCATTAGCACTTATGTCAACACATTTGATGGAGACGTCGCCACAGGGGCTGGTTGTTCGGGTTACAAATTGTTTGACCGCCTTTGGGAAGTCGAAATTTAAATCACCCGCATCGTCAATTGTTACCGATATGATAGGCGTTGCACCACTGGGGACCGCGCAGGGGGAAGGAAGATTGCCTGTTACATCGAAAATTTCAAGCTTGTAGCCGGGAGCAACTGCGGGATCAACAATACCTGCTGCCGAGTTGAGAGCGCCGAACATCGTAAACGTATTGCAATCCTTGCCTGCAATATTGTAAAATTCGTAGTCAGCCGGTCCGATGGTTGGAACAACGTCGACCGAGCGCGTTACAAACACACCGCACTGATCTTTGGCGCGTACCTGATACGTACCGTACCCACCGGTTCCTGTCGTTACGTTAAACGTCGACGAACTGCCATATGTTAAACCCGCATCAGGGATATTGGCGTTGTTCGATTTGACAAACGCGTATGTTACGGGCGTCTTACCGCCTGTTACGTCGGCATTGATCGTAGCACCAACAACACCATTACCCGGACACACACCCGAAACAGTGGCGTTTAATGACAGTGGTGTGTATTGATTGGCTATCGTGACCGGCACAGAAACCGAGGCACAGCCATCTTTTGTAACGGTTATCGTATAGTCGCCAGGAGGCAGACCTTCAAATTTGTTGGCGCTCTGGGCCGTAGTCTGGAAACCACCACCCGCCGGACCGCTCGTAATATGATAAAGTGTACTGGCAAGACCTGTGCCACCCGTAACGGGTACGTCGGCCGGGTTGTTTAATTGAATGATACCGTTGGAGGGGCAGGTAGCCGCCGTAACGTTATTCGTGAAACTGGCGGCTGTTGGGCACTGTGCCTGACTTTGGCCGATGGACGCCATACACAGCAACAATAGCCATGCATAGAAAAGATGTACTTTTGCTTTCATAACAACTTGGAATTAAAATTAAAAATTTTAAGCGTGAATGTAAATTTGACAATGGTAACAGTAAATTAATGTGATGATAATGTCTGTCGGATGAGGTTTTTAATGAAAAAGCATGAACTATGTAATTAGTGTCTGCTCGGTTTATAAGCTTTCTTTAATAGATTTTCAGACTGTACCTAAGCTATCTTGATTATAAATAGAAGTCAGTTAATGAGTAATGTCCTATTTTTTATGTGTTTAGTGTTTGTATCGTTCATGTTGTTTATTCAATAGTTTATTGATTTTTATAGACGATTGATGCGTGTATAAGTAACGAAATCGAATAGGATTTTTTTTGAAAAATTTATTTTCTGCTTAGCTAAACTCACTGAAAATGAGAGCTTTACAGAGTGTAAAAATAAATAGTCAACTTAACGAAGGTACAGTATTTTATTAATTTACAATTTTCGTATGATTAGTAGCTTTTAGAAAAAAAGGGCCGTCTGCAGGAAAATATATTCGCTGACTACTCAATGACGCACAAATTAATTAAAGTAGGTTTGTGTTTTTTCTTGACTAAATGGTATAATATAGTTAAAAACAATGCTTTATTTGAATTTATTTAGTTTGAAATAACATATTGACGAATAAAAGGGATGAATAATGAGTTGTTTCTGATAAAAAGTAACGTAACGTGCAGAAATTCGTTACGACCAGCATGTATTTTAAGTAAAGCCATTAACACACTGAACGGGAAATTTCTGCTTTGCTGGTAAGAGGCTGGCTAAATTTTCTAAGACAGGCTAAAGCCCCCGTAGTCATCACTTCAGAAAGAGAATATCGGAAAAGCCGTAAATTGCCATCTAAAATTTTATCTATTTTGTCAGAGTTTTGCATCAACGCTTGATACCAGGCGTTGATTTGTTACGCATAATATGGGTGGAATAGCCGGAATAATTCGATTTGATGGGCAGGCCGTAGCTGAAACCGATAGACTGAACATAGTCAACTTATTGAAGCACCGGGGCGAGGTAACAACTCAAGTTGTCGACAGCGGTGTGCTCATGGCGTTTGGGGGCGCCATTCAGGAAAGTTCAGCGGCACCCACCTATGCCGCTGTCGATGCGGATGTGTTTGAAAACGCCACTGCCGAACCGCCTTTCACGACAAACTACGCCCAAACCGGCCCTGCATCGTTCAATGAATTAAACGCCGATTTTGCCGTCGCCTTATGGGATTCGCAACGGCAGGCACTCATTTGTGCGCGGGATATATTGGGTGTTAAACCCCTTTATTACGTACATCAGCCCAATCGGTTTTTTGCCTTTGCGTCCGAAATCAAGGCATTATTAATTCTTCAGGAAGTTAGCGTCAGACCCAATGAGCATAAATTTCGCGAGTTTTTGACCTGGGTAACAGCCTACGTTCCTTATAGTGCGGAAACGTTTTACGAAACGATTTACAGCATACTGCCGGGCCATTACCTACAGGTCGATTCGCAGGGCCTTCGGGTAAATTCCTACTGGCGAATTGATTTCAACCACTTTAATAGCCTCAACAGGCCCGAAGACTACTCGTCGTTATTCAATACGTATTTTACGAATGCCATCGACCGTCGGATTGACGGCAAAAAACTTGTGGGGTCTCATTTAAGTGGCGGATTGGATTCCTCATCGGTAAGTGCGGTGGCTCAGTCGCTGCTGGCAAAACACCAACGCCCTCCGCTGCATACCTTTAATATAGACACGGGTTTGGCCTCCACCGATGAGTCGGAATACGTGCGGGCACTGGTCGACAAATGGCACCCGCAGCATCATACGGTCAATCCGGTAGCCGACGTACTGGAATCCATTCTAAGGATAAATTCTATATTCGACCGACCCGATCAGTTTATTATTCCGTCCAGTTTTCACCTGAGTGTGTCGCTGAAAGCCCAACAGATTGGCTGCGATATTCTGCTGACCGGGCACGATGGCGACAGCGTCATTGCAACGGGTTTCGACTGGCTCGATACGTTGCTCGACACCAGCGATTGGGTTGCTTTAGAAGAAGCCAGCCGACAGTACATCGATCTCCGCCGACCCAGCGGTGCGATTGCTTCCGGATTGGCGAATGATCCTCAGTTTGAAAAATATGTACTTAGCTTGCTCGGCTCTAGCCTGAAAAATCGACTTGGGGAGCAATCGTTAACGCATTTTTTGGGAAGCCTATATAAACAGAAACAGATTTTTAACCTTTCCTCCGCCAATATCATTTCGTATTGTGCCGGTAGGATCAGGCAGAAACTGGCGAGTCGGTCACAGTTCGATAATGCGTTCAACGAGGATTTTAAGCAACGTACTGCCCGAAGAACAACTGTATCGACGGAGCCATTAACCACGGCCTTAACCCAGGGACAACCGGTTCCGGCAAAACAGATTCTGAACACAACCAATGTGATCTGTAATGAACAACTAAACCATATTGGCGCCTACTACGGCCATTCGTATTCATTTCCTTTTTTCGATAAAAACGTTGTTGAGTTGGGATTGGCAACGCCGTTGTCTATCTGTTTCGATAATGGACGCGGACGAGGTCTGATTCGTAATGGACTGGAAACGCTGTTGCCTTCGGCCATTCTGTCGCGGTTCACGAAGGCCAACTTTGTTGAGTATAGTACTCTATCGGCACAGCAACTTTACATCGCCACGCATGAGCAATTTTCGTCGCCCGGCCATCCGATTTGGGGTGTAATTAACCCGGCTATATTCGCCAAAATTGTGTCTTTGGTTTTTAGTCCGAAAATGCCAATCTATCGTAAAACGCGCTACAACTGGCTGTTAAGCCGGATTATTTATCTGGCTTTATGGATGGGAACAGTACCGAAGCAGGGATACCCTAAGAATTGACAGTGCAGGAAAAAGCTATTGACGGACGGAGCAAAAAAAACGTGTTTGGTTAGCTATAGTGGCTAACCAAACACGTTTTTTGCAATCTACGCTATTGTCGAAGGGTTATACGAAACCGCCCATACCATCCACGTTAGAACCCATTTTAAGGGTTAGTTTTTTCACACTACCCAGCGATTTAAGGGTTGGTGTTTTGTACATCTTTTTGGGCGATGCAGCCAATATATGTAAAGCCTTTGTAGTCATGAGATAAGAAAATTTAATGGGGTGAAGTTAGTGATTTGACCGGACTGATTTACTCAACAACCAAGCGATGCTGCCGGGTTTGTCCGCGTTCTTCCACCGTCAGCACATAAACGCCTGTTGAGAGTTTGCCCGTCGTTTTCAGCAATAAATTCCCCGACTCTATACCGGCTTTCTGAATCGGTAAGGTACGACCATCGGCACTAAAGAAATTGACGGTGGCTGTTTCCGGATCATCCAAACGAAGCGCAAATCGCTGCTCACTCACCACTGGATTCGGATATACCCCATACGCATCGTCCCGCAGCACTACCGACACGGCTTTGTAAACGGTTGATTTTCCGTTCAGGTCGGTCTGTGTCAGGCGGTAGTAGCTGGTGCCCGAAAAAGGCATCTGATCAGTCATCCGGTAGTTTTTCAGCGCACTGCTGTTGGCTGCTACGTCATTCACTTCACCCACTTTCTCAAACTGGGTCAAATCCTTGCTGCGCTCAATCAGGAAACCCTTATTATTGATTTCCAACGATGTTGTCCAGGCCAGATCAACCGTACGATTTTCCCGTGCCTGTGCCGTAAAACTCACCAGCGCAACAGGCATGGCCGCCGTTACCGTTATACTGCCCGATGCTGACTGATTCGTTCCATCCCGGTCAGCCACAGTTGCAGTTGGCGATAAGCTTGACGCCAGATTCAAGTTTCCGCTTCCTGTCGCGTTTCCACGTACGTTGAATTGGATTGAGTAGCCAACAGACGCATCTCCGGGTAAAGGCCCCCCGTTGTTGCTTACCTGAAGCGTATTGGCCGTTGAGGAAGTCAAGACCCATAAGCCGCTCGCGTCGGTAAAGTTTAACGGCGTATCAAAGCGCAAAATCGTACTGTTTATTGTCACGGTAAACAACGCCTGCCCGGTCGGAATTGCCCCCGGTCCATTGTTTTTCATGATGACTTCCACCGTCTGAATCTGATTGATAGCAATCGGCACGCTCGACGTTGGGCCAATAGAAACAGCCTGTAGGTCAACTTGTTGTGCTCTGGCCCCGTAGGCGAGCAAAAAGAATGATAGGACCAGGTAAAAGTAAATTGGCTTTTTCATAAATGATTGATTTACAGGTTATTGATTATGGTTTTGAAATTGTATTTGAAATTACGTTGTTGTTCACCGGCTTCTCTCCACCACCCGTTCCATCCTGAATAGTTACCGTGTTGGTCACCGAACCACTAGTCGCACCTGTCGCACGGGTAATTTTGAAGGCAACGAATTTGCGGCCTCCATCAGCAATTACACCAGATGGCCCGGCTACGGACGTGAATGTGAACGCGAAGTTGCTCGACGTGATGTTGAAGTCACTCGTGTTCAGCGGGAAGGAAGTGCCACCGATGGTTACGCTTGGGTCCGTATTTACGACCATAGACAGACCCGAAGAGAGGACATAATTGGTGACAAAGAATTTAACTTCACCAGAAGTGGGCGTTGCAGCGACGTTACGAATCGACACCAAAAGGTCAATTGTTTGCCCGTCGCTCACCTGCAGACTGGAGAAGAACTGCGAAGGCGTCAGATCCGGAAAACCCTGATTGACCAATACATGGAGCGTAGCCGTGGCGCATACGTTCGGTGTGCTGTTATCGCAGGCGGTGTAGGTTAGGGTAACCGGTCCCGTTACGCCCGCAGCCGGGGTAAAGGTGTAGCTACCCGTGGATGTCAGCACTAATGTACCCGCTGGGGTGGTTGTTGTTCCCGCATTGGATACCGTCAGGCCATTACCAAGATCATTGCTGAGCACATTTCCACTGGCAGGAACAACGCCCTCAGTTGATACGTAATCATCATTGGCTGTTACGATAGCCGGACCGCCCGGTGCGCGAACGGTAATGGTCACCGTCGTTGTGGCACAAAGATTGCTGCCGGGTGTTTCACATACCTGATACGTCACAACATCCGTGCCGTAGAAGCCCGCCGTAGGCGTGTATACCAAATTACCACTTCCATCAATACTGGCCGTGCCATTCGCCGGTTGGTTCGGAATGGTCGGCGTGCCGAGTGTACCACCCGGATTGCCCGGTCCGTCGTTCGCTCTGATATTAATAGTAACTGCCGTTGGGCTGCTGGGCGCACCCGTTGTGCTGGCAAAATCAGGATTGGCGACCGGGTTGTTAGTGGTCACTGCTGGGTTCAGCACCGTGATTGTCAGCGGTTGGGTTGGGCAACTGGTCGTCTGACCCGGCGGGCATACCGGTACGTTGTACACATAAACCCCTGGTGTACTGCTGGTAAAGGTGTAGCTTCCGGTAGAAGTCAGGGTTAGCGTTGGCGTAGAGCCAGCAGGCTGGCTGGCCGGACCGCCCGGCTGCGAGTAGGTTGTGCCCACCGGAACCTGATCATTCGTGTTGACACCGCCGGTTGCCGGTACGTTTGCATTAGTGACGACAAAGTCCGGATTTGGATTGAATGGATTGATCAGGATATGCAGCGTACCGTTGGCACAAGCCTGTGGTGTGCCGTTGTCGCAGGTGGTGTAGGTGAAATCGACCGGACCCGTTGCCCCCGCCACGGGTGTGAACGTGTAGGACCCGTCGGCAGCCAGCACAAGTGTACCTCTCCCCGGAATAGTCGTATTCTGGGCAGTGACTGTTTGCGTATTGCCTTCCGGATCGCTATCGTTGGTTTTCACATTTCCTGAAACGGCTGAACCCTGATACGTACTAATATAATCGTCGGCTGCTGTAGTCGAGTTGGCGCTCCCTGGCGCCTGAACAGTTATGGTTACGGTTGTTGTGGCACATAGGTTGGTACCCGGTGTTTCGCACACTTGATACGTAACAATATCCGTGCCGACGAATCCTGCGTTCGGCGTATAAACGAGATTTCCGCCAACAATACTGGCAACACCATTCGTCGGTGCGCTTACAATAGTCGGCGTACTGAGCGTACCGCCCGGATTGCCCGGTCCGTCGTTCGCCCGGATGTTCACGGTAACGGCCGATGGGCTGGTGGGCGCGCCGGTCGTTGTAACGATATCTGGATTGGCAACCGGATTGTTAGTGTTCACCGTTGGGTCGAGTACCGTAATGGTGAGCGTTTGGGTCGCGCAGCCCGTTGTTTGTCCAGCCGCGCAAACCGGTACTGCATAGGTATATACGCCCGGTGTTGCGCTCACAAACGTGTAGGTTCCATCGGCGTTGACCGTCAGCGTTGGCGATGAACCGGCTGGCTGGCTAAGTGGACCGGGAGCGGGGCCATACGTAGTGCCTGCGGGTACGACATCATTGGTTCTAACGCTGCCGGTAGCGGGTACATTTCTGTTGGTAACGGCAAAGTCAGGATTGGTATTTAAGGCGCAGACCAACCCACCGCCGGATGATGAACGAGTGTCAATGAACGCGCCAAATACGTCAAGATTACCGCCTAAAACACCCAGCCCGACAAGTGGTGCAACGCTCAACTGAATTTCATCGAAGGGTTGCGTCGTTACAAAACCGACGTTGAAAAAATCAGTTGATGCGCCAAACAAGGCAATGGATAAATCGAGCAGGCTGCCTGCGCTCCTCGACTCTACCAGTGCTCCATTATTGTACGTTGTAACTGTTAATCGCGAGAACAAGTCGACTGATAAAAGGCCCGAAACCTTCCGAACTGTAAACCCGGCAAAAGTGCCTGTCGGATACGTATCGATTGGATTAAGCACCGCTATCGACGCCACAGTAGCGACCGATGCGGTATTGGTGATCCGGGCAAAATCAGTCGTGCTGGCCGAAACCACATTCCAGGGATCGCGAACCGTTGTGGCCGCAGCAACTACACCTGAAACGCCCGTACGAGCTGCGTCGATAACTACCGGGAAGGTTGGATTGCTTAAATTATACGCTGTATTACAGGCAATTATGGCCGAACAGGTTTTCTCGAAGACCGCATTGTAAATATTAATTGTTCCGAGATTGGCTCCTACCAACTGACTGAAGGTAATTTTAACTTCGTCGTAAGGTACGGTTCCAACAACGCCAACAATCTGGCGGCTCCGGCCGGTCAGCAAGTCAGTTGTCGCGCCAATAACCAACGCATTGCCCGTGCTGGTCTGAACGGGCGAGCCATTGTTTAACAGCGTAATCGTTGCCGTGCTCAAAACACCTGCCGACACTAACGTATTTTGTTCAATGTCGAAGCCGGCAAAACTATTGACCGGGTAGGTTTGCAGCGCGTTAGCGACGGCAAAGCTTGCATTGGTTGCCAGCCCGACGGTTAGCACGACCGTTGCAAAATTCGCCGTGTTGTTATCAATGACGTTCTCCGAATTATTGATGCTACAACCGGCGCAGGCGACCGCGTCGATCTGCGTATTGGCTCCGTCAACATAAACCGGGAACGTGGGATTGATAAGCGGGGTGAGGGTATTGTTCGGGAGAGCCGAGTCATCACACGCAAAGCTCGGACC
This sequence comes from Spirosoma sp., assembly GCA_031425355.1. GTDB lineage: Bacteria > Bacteroidota > Bacteroidia > Cytophagales > Spirosomataceae > Spirosoma. The sequence continues at coordinate 21,469 of JANPJE010000077.1, forward strand.
GTCGCAGAACCGTTCAAAAATAGCCCCGTAAATGTTAGTGACGCCCAGCACATTGGCTCCGCTAATTGTCAGTTTGATTTCATCGAAAGCCGTTGTGGATATGAAACCAATAGTTCGGCGGCCACTTCCGGCCAACAGGGAACTACCCGCCGAAATCAGACTGGCTCCGGAAACACTTTGTCCCGTAGGTGCTCCATTAAGAAATGTAGAAACCGTTAGTCCGCCAAGCGCACTGATATTCAGAAGCGAAGGACTGGCTATATCAAAACCGGCAAACGTGCCTATCGGGTAATCCGTAATCTGATCTTTAATGGCAAATGAAGCACTACCGACCGACAGCAGCAAATTAATCGACGCAAAATCGGTTGTGCTGGGGCTAACGGCATTGTCCTGATCATTTATTGAGGCAACGTTAAGTCCACTAAAACCCGTATTGTCAGGATCGACGAATACCGGATACGTTGGCGAATTGAGCGTCGTAGGTGTATTACAAGCTAAGGCCGGACCGGCACAGAACCGCTGAACGACAGGCGCATATACGCTGATGCTCCCAATTACCGCGCCGGAAAACGTAAGTCGCACTCGGTCAAAACTGCCTGCCGAGTAAATTCCAACTCTTGTTTTGCCGCCAAAAGCCGTCAGTAAAGACGAGGAGACCACCTGGTTATCGACCTGCGTGTTTCCTGAGTAGGTTGTAATGGTTATCGTGCCCAAAGCCGTTATCTCGTTATTCACAACAAACCCGGCAAAGCTACCCGCCGGATATACATTGGCTCCTGTGGCGTTGAGGTCTTTTACTTCGATCCAGGCCGAACCGCCTATAATAAATCCGTAGGTTGCCGCCGTTGTAAATGTAGGGTCGTCATCAATTAGCCTGCCGAGGTTGGAGAACTCGTTACCGCCAAAAGCACCCTGGCTGGAAGTAACCGAAAGGCTGCCGAACGTCGGGCTTGTGAGGGAAGTAAACGTATTGCAGGTTGCACTGCCCACCTGTGCTGAAACAGAGTTAACTGATAAGAGATGCAGACACAAGAAAATCCAGGAAAAACAAACAGTAAATGCATTCCTGAGTAGGGAAGTAGAGCGTTTATTCATAAACAATTGAGCTAAGGGTTTGCGAATAAAATATAAGTTAACTAAAATGAAAATACTGTACTAAAATTGTCAAATGATTTAAGTTACGTATCAAATTTATTAGTGAATCGGTCATATAGTGCTTCCAAATCTATTTCAAAGTTTATTTAATGTATAAAAATACTTATTATATGGTAGTACAGGTCAATAGCCATATTATTGGTAACATACAGAAAAATTTGTACTAACCAAAAGGTAACCAAGCTCTTACCAATTGTTTAACCCGCAAAAACAACATATTTCAAGTTGAAATATGTTGTTTTTGCGGGTTAACTCGAATGAGTCTGTACGGCACAAAAGAGAGTCTGCTGATGAACCAACTTACTGGTTCATCAGCAGACTCTCTTTAATTGATGCCTGTTTTCTGGTGATTAGTGGTAAACTAACCCAATTTGACTACCACGACGTAAACTCAGGATGGAAGTGTACCAAAGCTATCAGCCAATGACCCGGTCTTAAGGGTGATGCCTTTAATGCTGCCTAAGCGGATAACTTTTGGGGTCTTATATGTTTTTTTGGGCGGTAAAGCCATTGTGTGTATCATCTGGGCATTCATAAGACAAAATAAATTAGGGTGTGTAATCAATATAAAAATGTCAGTTTACTCGACAACAAAGCGGTGTTTGCGGGTTTGGCCCCGTTCTTCTACCGTTAGTATGTATACGCCTGCCGAAAGTTTACCTGCGGTTTTGAGCACTAAGTTACCCGACTCCACGCCGACTTTCTGGATCAGTAATGTGCGTCCATCGGCACTGAAAAAATGAATGTTCGCCGTTTGGGGTTCATCCAGACGTAGCGAAAACCGCTCGTCGTTCACGACCGGATTTGGAAACACACCATACGCGTCGGGTCGAATCACGACCGAAACGGCTGGAAAAACGGATGTTTCGCCCGTTAAATCGACTTGGCGCAACCGGTAGTAACTGGTGCCCGCATATGGGCGCTCATCCGTGAAGGCATACGTACTGCCTTGGCTGCCCTCGCTGGCTTTGATCCGGATAACAGCGTCGAACTGAATAAGATCTTTGCTGCGTTCGAGCTGGAAATAATCGTTACTCCGCTCCATTCCTGTAGTCCAGTTGATTTGCACCGAGCTGTTATTGAGCGGTTTAGCCGTAAATGAAGTGAGGCTAACGGGCAGCGGAGTATCGCACGGAACACCTGAATAAAATTCGTAAAGCTGACGGGTTTGTAGCCCCGCGCTGTTTGTAAACGTCACCCGGAACCGCGTAACCGGCTGCGTTGATTTCAGTTCGAAGAAGGTAAATCCGTAAACTGTTTTTGTGGTCACCGTAATGTCGGGGGTATTTATAGCCGTCGCGCCGTTATACGTCTGGATTGCCAGATTGGACGCGTCGTTAACTTTCATGTAAAAAAACGTATTCGCCGGAATTGTTGCATTGAGCGTTATGTCAATGAAAAATACCGTGGGTGTAGCCGGGGTTGAGTTATTTGAGGTGATGAGCGCGAACGTATTAAGGTTTCCATCAACCAAATTCTCCGGATTACTTAATGAGTTTACGCCAAAACCGTTGCCTCCACTCGTTGTCGCTACGCTGGAATAATAGGCAGTGGGACACTGTGCGAGGCTGACTTTGTAAAGCAGCAGAGAGGCACAAATGCCGGAAAAAAGTACTAAACGATTCATGTTGATATATGGATTAGTTAAAAATGAGGTAAATGAATAGGCTTTTTTGGTGCGTTGTTTGATGAAACAGTAGACTGAAAAGGCTTATCAAGTGCAAATAAGGGTAGGTACTTTACATCTACTATTGTTTATGGTGGACAGCGGGTTGTTAATTAGTAAGTGGTAGTATTTTGGAAAAAAATTATCGAATGGTTAGTGTATCGTCGGTGTAAAAACAGATATGCCGCTCTCAGTTGAGAGCGGCATGTCTGGCAATAAATAAGAGCAAAAAAGAAAAGATGCCGTTAGATGTACTGCCCGGCCATTATACTATTGTTACTTAAAGATTAGTCTGGCGGCTTTTTGTATTTTTGATGCTTTAATTCATCGTCCCATGACTAAGCATCGACTGACACTGACGGCGACCGAACGAACGGACTTATTGGCTAAGGTACAAAAAGGTAAAGCAGCCGCTAAACTCATTCAAAAAGCACAGGTCATTTTGGCCAGTGATGAGGCCGTAGAACGACAAAGCCAAACCAATATTGCTACTATCTACCATCTTTCTACGCGCAGTATCGAGCGGATTCGCAAAGAGTTTTGTGAGCAAGGTATGGCCGTGTTTGATCCCAAGCCCCGCCAGCCCCGCGCCGACAAAAAACTCACCGGGGAAGTCGAAGCCCACTTGATTGCCATTGCCTGTAGCGAGCCACCAGCGGGGGAAAGCCGCTGGAAATTACAAGCCATCGCGGATCGACTGGTTGAGTTAGAAGTAGTTGAGCGTCTATCGCATACGAGTGTGGCGACGGTGCTAAAAAAAATGAACTTAAGCCTTGGCGGGTCAAAGGGTGGGTGATACCGCCTAAGCAAAACGCTGATTTTGTGTATCATATGGAGCAGGTTTTGGCCGTTTATGAACGCCCTTACAATCAGCAATTTCCCGTCGTTTGTGTCGATGAATCGCCCAAACAACTGATTGAAATCAAGCAGTACCGATCAGCCGATGGTACGCGCATGGAAGATTCAGAATACATCCGACATGGTGTAAGTGAGATTTACATGATTTTTGAACCTTTGGCGGGCCTTCGCTTTGTCGAGGTTAAAGATGATCACAAGGCCATTACGTGGGTGGGTGTGCTGGCCAATTTACTGGATGGACCGTATGCCCAGTGCCTGAAAATGACCGTGGTTGGGGATAATCTAAGCGCGCATAAACCCAGTGCTTTTTACCAGGCCTTTGGCCCAGAAAAAGCCAAAGTGTATTTGGACCGATTGGAGTTTGTGTATACGCCCAGGCATGGTAGTTGGCTGGACATGGCCGAGATCGAATTATCGATCCTACAACGAGACTGCTTGAATCGGCACATCGCAACGAAAGAGTTATTGGTGGCCGAAATCAGTGCCTGGGAAACGAAACGGAACGCCAAACAAGCCAAGGCCAACTGGCAATTCACCACCAAAGAGGCCCGGATTAAGTTGCACAAATTGTACCCGACCACTTAGCCTTTAAGCAACACTATTGCCGGGTGGGCAGGAGCCGGTGTAATGGTTTAATAACACGTATCAAAATCGCAATAAAGCCCAGTTCTTTAGGAATATACAACCGCCGTTTGCCGATGTTGACCATACTGGCATGGAAAATAAAATTGATGCTGTAGGTAGTATAAATTTTTAACCTGGTTGCCAGTTTATTCTGGCATTTTGTGAAAAAAGCAATCTGTTTTAAGCCAGGATTTACCGCTAAAACAGAACTTGGTACGGTCCAGTTTTCTTCGTATTGACCAGTCAGTGAGCTGAGATGATCAGCCGTAAGCGTTTCCTGAATCGTTGTCGGTATCGATAAACCCCATATCTGTTGACACCACAGCAAGCCGACCATGAACACGGTTTCAAGTTGATACTGATTTAGTTTTTGAAGAAGCCAGGGCCAGTTAATCGTTTTGTCTTTTAACGAAAAATAAAGATCGTTTATATAGCTAATATTTTGCCAAATGTTAATTAATCCGTGGTGAATGACCAATAATAAAATCTGGCCTTCGTGAGAAAAGTCTGGATGGTCAAGAATGTCTTCCAGATGAATGGAGCCGTATTTTTTATTTAGACATTCAATTTCCCAGTGCAAATCAATATCAAAGTAACTGGTATCGAAAAAAGATTTAAATAAACTGACTTCGTGTAAGTCATCCAGCATGACCTGTTCATTATATCGCTGGTAATGCGTGTAGGCTGGACCTAACTGGTAGTTGTCGGATGCTAAAATTTGAATGGATTTGTAGAGGGTTGCCCGTTTGACGAGGATATCAAAATCGCCGATACCCCGCAGGCCGTTATTGGGATAGCAGTGCTTCAACAAGTACACACCCTTATAAACGATGTGCTCAATTCCCTGATCGGTTAATAAGGTATTTATTCGCTCATACTCTCTGATTTTCAGTAAATTATCGGTTACAATTGCCCGGCACTCGCGCTGTAGTGTTTCCAGAAAATCGCTTGGAGTGTTGGGGATCTGCTGAAGTGTCCGGTATAAAAATGGAGTGATCCGATGCCGGTTTGCCAGGGAATGAAGCCGCTCCCAATCTATCGAATGCTGATCCAGAAACTGAATTAACTGCGCTGTTCGTTCGGGCGATAAATCGACGACACATACTAACAGAAGTAACTCAATTTCGGGCGGGCGAGTGGGCTTCATCAGTTGGCTATCGGGCTTTTGCACTTATGGAGCAGACTCGATTGTGATGAGTTTTTCGCGAAGCAGATTATCCAGAAAAAGCGTTAATTCCTGCTCACAAATGGCTGGCTCAACGTCGAATTCATTAAGAATGCCGGCCTGAATTTCCTGAACAGACAGCGACTTTTTTTCCTGTAACTGCGACCAGATGAAGCCCCCAACCTCATTGAGTTCGTAGTAATTCCCCAGTTCGTAATTCAGGAGAATTGTTTCCTGACCAAGAACGGATGATGATTGATTGGGCACCAACTGAATTTGGGTAGTGGGTGTAAACGGCATAGTATACAGGCAAATAGAGCGTTAGATACGTTTGTCGGCACAAAGGTACTGGTATCCGCTCTTTGGATTAGCATTTTGGGGTACTTAACCCGTTGTTTTTAGCTGACTAACTGAAGCAATAATTCAGACAGGGTCATGAACCTACTTTTATTTCCAGGTCCACAAGGGCTGGAAGTTGTTGTCAGGCTGGTCGCCAATCAGAATTTGCCCCGCTTTCTGAACCCAGGCGTGCGCCTGAAATCCCACTGTTTTGTCGATACCGACAATAACCTCGGCGGCAGTGTCGGACCGTAGAAACCACTTCAACGCCAGTGCTTGTGGCAAACAAGTTGCTTTCAGCGAATTAGCTGCCATCTGTACTGCCCGGACTTTTTCACATATATGGCTATCGGACGTATTGATGGACTGATTTGTCTGAAGTAACCGGCTGTATAATTTCCTGAACTGCTGAAAGGAAAGGAGTTTGAGCGATAACTGAATCAGTAGGATAAAGAATAATGCCACCGCTACATTCATTTTCGATGAGAGAGGTAAAGCAAAAAATTTTCTAAACCTGATCAGCCAATGTTGCATTGATGTAAGCGGTATGATCGTGCAAATTACAAAAAAGCTAGTGGACCCCGTACGTTAATGCTCAAATCCGTGAGGTAGTATAGTGGGAATTGATTCTCGAAAACGAATGATTATTGGGATGGGCAACCGGGCGTTTTTAATCGGTATTCAAACTATTTGCCAGTCAGGCGGTTCATTACTGTAGCACTCAATAAAAACAGAGACATGGATAAGTTGCAGAAGTTTGAGTTAATGAACAAAATTGTTCGGGAACTCGAAGATTTA
>JANPJE010000078.1:0-4760 GCA_031425355.1 Spirosoma sp.
ATTTAGGTCCGGTATTACCGCAAATGGATTTGGGAGATGTATAGTGCTCATTATGTGGCTGTTGAATTATGGTCAGGCCATCGCCCAACAACCATCGCTCGATACTCAACCGGTAGCCGTTACGTCGATTTGTGCGGGTTCAGGAATCGACGTAACGGGTGTTAGAAGTTTTGCCGGTGGCGATTTCAGAGTAGAATTATCCGATGGCAGTGGTACATATGTTGAAATTCCATCGTCGTTCCTGTCGGCATCAGGACGGTATGAAGTCACGTATCGCGCAACGATTCCAGTCAACACACCGGCAGGCAGCAACTACCGCATCAGACTCGTATCCAAAAATCCGGCTGTCACCGGTGTGCCCAGCCCCACTCAGCTAACCATTCGACCGGCCGCAACGGCTGCACTAACGGGCAACCAGAGCATTTTTGAGGGGCAATCGGGACAATTGTCTGTTTCATTTACCGGCGAGGGTCCCTGGAATTTGTCGTATCAGGACAGTACGGACGTCGGCCTGGGAACTGTCGTGAGCGTAGTAGCGAATGCCAGTCCGCACACCATCGCGATAAAGCCACTCAAAACAACATCATATTTATTGACCGGTGTGAGCAACTCATGCGGTAACGGATTGTTGCTTAACTGGTCCGTACGGGTCAACGTATCTCCGCTCTTATCCATTGATAGTCAGGCTCTTGTTGCTGTGGTATCGGTGTGTCCAGTGCCTGCAATAGCCGCTCTGACGATACATATCAGAGACTTGGCTGCGACAGAATCCGCCCTGCTGGAGTTGAGTGACATGACGGGTCGGAAACTGATAAGCTATGAAACCCGACAAGCCACATCGTCACTGACGCTCGATTCATTCCCCGCCGGAACCTACATTCTCAACATCCGGGTTGGTGACCGAACTGTATCGAAGCGAATTGTAAAATATTGACAAGGTAATATCTGGATTCACCGGACTGAAGCCCGGTGCAAGTCATCCATGTAAAGTCAATCACTTGCACCGGGCTTCAGTCCGGCGAACTCTCACACAAATCATTAAACTTGTCATTATCAATTATTTACTACGTCGTTTTCTGCGTTCTAACGTTCGGTACGCTTCGCCGAAATCAGTCCCGTCATTGATTGAATTCGTTAATGCCGGAACACTTGCCCGGCCAACGACCATCAGCCAGCGGGCAACTTCGTCGGCGGCCGTTTGGTAGGCCAGCATGGTGTGCCTATAATCGCCCCCGAAAAAATCGCGGGTTGTTTCCAGATCGACAAGTTTGAGCATCGGTCGTTGCGGAAACGGCATAGACGTACTTTCCTCGGAGAAGGGAATTGACTGTTTTACACTGTCGGGCGATTCCCAAACCGATGGGTTGCTGAACCGATAATCCACCATGAGGGCCAGTCCCTCGTTGAACCACTGCGGAATCTGCCGTTTAACGCGCCACCAGCCTAACCGGGCAAACAATTCGTCGTGGCAGAGTTCATGCGCGATTACATCGGCGTTGTTGCCGTCGGGACCGAGAATCAGATAAGCGGTTCCCCAGGGCGTTCCAATGCTGCACCCGGCCCCTTCGCCCCCGACACAATATTGCTCATAATCAGCTTGTTGGGAGCAGTAAATCAACGTAGCGTTTCCGCGCTGACTCTCCCAGAAACGCCGGATTCGGTTGCGGGCAATCTGACTGTTTTGCCGAAGCTGCGCCTGTTGTTTTGCCGTAGCGGTGCGGTTGATGTAGACCTCTCCCGAGCCAGCAATCCGCCGAAAATCTGCCGACGAACCGATGCGCATACACCGGAACAGTTGCGGGTAAAGCAGCAGGAAACCAATTGGCAACGCAATTAGAAACGGAAAACCATACCGAAAGAACACGTTTTCGCGCATGAAAAAAGTAGCAAAGCAATCCGGCGGTTTGCTGGTTTTAAGGTTGATAAAGAGTTTGTTACAGTTTGTTTTGTTCGATAAACCGATAAAGATAGGGGGCCTTGTGCGCTCCACCGCTGTATTTTTTGTCGAGCCGCTCCAGCATGTCCAGACTCAGCATTTTTCGCTGAAAACTCGACCGGCGAAGTTTCTGATCCAGAATTGTTTCGTACAGGCTCTGTAGATCAGCCATTGTGAACGTATCGGATAGGAGCGGGGACGCCCATCGGTTGAAATCAACGAGTTTCCGGTCGAGGTCGGCCCGAAGGGTTTCCAGCGCTTTCTGGATAATTGCCCGGTGGTCCAGCATGAGTTCGGGCAAATTTGTCAACTCATACCAGTTGCAGGTGTCTGACAAGGAGTCGGGGATGGGAATTGCCTGCGTGAAGTCAATCAGGGCGTAGTAGCCGACCGAAATAAATCGGCGCAGGAGCCAGTGGTCCGGCGTAGGCGTAATGCCTTTGGCCTCCATAATGGCCTGCATGGGGGCGGCATCGTGCCGGGAAAGGTCGCCAAATGTATGAAACTGTTCGAGGTAGATGTTGGTCAGGCTTGTTCGTTCGGTCAGTATACGCCGGGCGGCATCGTTCAGATTCTCGCTTTTTCGGACAAAACCGGCGGGCAGGGCAAACAGGGCCGTATTGCTGTATTCGAGCAGTAGAATTTTTAGCTGATTCTGGTGAAAGCCAAAGATAACGAAGTCCAGCGCGACGCCCGGCAAAAAATCGTCTTCATTGAGGATTACAGCTTCCTGGCTTAATGGGTGGGGCATAGGGTAAAGATTTACACTGCAAATAACAAAAAATTGGGTCGTTTCAATTTAAATTTTTATTATTGTTACAAAATGAGACAATAGTAAAAATTCTCACGACAACGGCTTGATCTTGATGAGGCCTTCGCAATACTTCACCTTTATTATATGAAACGTAGTGCTATGAAAACTCTGTTTATTTTATCAATTCTGGCCCTTCAACTAACCCATGTTGTTCGTGCTCAGTCGAACAAGGCAACAGCAGCCCCGCAGGCTAAAATAGCCAACGGAACGCTTGAAGGCGTTGTCGAGCCAAGCGGTATTCGGTCGTTTAAGGGAATTCCGTTCGGTAAGCCACCCGTTGGTGATCTGCGCTGGAAGGAAGCCCAACCCGTTCAGAACTGGACCGGTGTGCGCAAAGCCGATCATTTTGGACCACGTGCCATGCAACGCGCTATTTTTGGCGATATGGGTTTCCGCTCCGACGGCATGAGCGAAGACTGCCTGTACCTGAACGTATGGACACCCGCTAAATCGCCCAGTGAGAAACTGCCCGTTTTGGTGTATTTCTACGGTGGTGGATTTGTGGCGGGCGACGGCTCCGAAGGGCGTTATGACGGCGAAAATATGGCCCGCAAAGGCATTGTGGCCCTGACCGTTAACTACCGGCTGGGCGTGTTTGGGTTCATGGCTCACCCCGAGCTGACGAAAGAATCGCCCAATAAGTCATCCAGCAACTACGGTTATTTAGACCAGAGTGCGGCCCTGCGCTGGGTGCAGCAAAACATTGCGGCCTTTGGTGGTGATCCCAAGCGAGTGACTATTGCGGGAGAGTCGGCAGGATCGGCTTCGGTAAGTGCCCAGATGATGTCGCCATTGTCCAAAAACCTGATTGCCGGTGCTATCGGCGAAAGCGGTTCGGTGCTTGGTACGTTGCCGCCCTCGTCATTGGCCGATGCCGAAGCGATGGGTGTAAAATTTGCGGAGGGCGTAGGTGCCAAATCGCTGGCGGATTTGCGGGCCATGTCGGGCGAGCAACTGCTCGAAGCAACGGCTAAACCGGGTGTTCCGTGGTTTACATCGGCCATTGACGGTTATTTTTTTCCGAAAGCACCGATAGCGGTTTACTCGGCTGGTGAGCAGGCACATGTACCGTTACTGGCGGGCTGGAATTCGGAAGAAATGAACGGACGGGCGCTTCTGGGGAAAGAGAACCCAACCCCCGAAAATTACGCCAATGCCGTAAAGAAAATCTACGGCGACCGTGCCAATGAGGTGTTAAAGCTGTATCCGGCGGGTACGACCGAAGAGCAGGTAATGGAGTCGGCTACTGCGTTGGCGGGCGACCGGTTCATTGGCTACAGCACCTGGCGATGGGCTGATATTCACGCTAAAACCGGTGGCGGTAAGCCCGTATACCGGTATCTGTACTCGCGTCCACGCCCGGCCATGACCGCCGAAATGGGAAATGCTACGCCCGGTCTGGCCGGTGGGGTAGTGAAGAGCACGGACGCAACGGCCATGAAAGCGCCAGCCGCAAAAGGAGCCGTTCACTCTGCCGAAATTGAGTATGCGATGGGTAATCTGGGCAACAACAAAACCTACGCCTGGACGCCCGATGATTATAAAGTGTCGGAGGTAATGCAGAATTACTTCGCCAATTTTATTAAAACCGGCAATCCGAATGGTCCGGGTTTACCTAAATGGCCGGTGGCGAGTGGCGAGAAAAACGTTCAGTATATGCAGATTGACGTGAACACCCGTGTTGAAACCGAGCAAAACCGGGGTCGTTACCTGTTTCTGGATCAGCTTAGCGTGAAGCCGTAAGAATGGGGCAATCGTGAGAATGGTGTAACAAGGAAGGCCGGATTAAACCCGGCCTTCCTCTTTTTTGCTAACTCTTGCTGAATAAATCTCCACAAATGCCATTAGCCGCTAAAGATCATAAAGAAAAAAAGACGGCTATACCAATAAGCTGACGTTTGCGGTTGGTAGTTGAATCACGAACTCGGTGCCTTCCCCTTCACGGCTCTCTACCCGCAACGAACCTTGATGTCCCTTCGTGACAATGTCATAACTCAAACTCAGCCCTAA
>JANPJE010000079.1:0-4625 GCA_031425355.1 Spirosoma sp.
GACAAGCAAAAATTAGATGCAGAAAACGCACCGGTCGTTCCCTTAGCCATTGCCGACGGTAAGCGGGCGATTGAATACGTGCGGCAACACGCGGCCGAGTTTGGTATCCAACCCGACCGAATTGGATTGATGGGTTTCTCGGCGGGCGGTACGGTTACAATGGGTGTGGGATTTGACTATAAGCCCGCCAACCGACCTGATTTTCTGGCCCCGATTTATCCGTACCTCGGCGCAGGAGCCATTGCCAAACAGGTCGTCCCGACCGACGCCCCCCCGCTGTTCGTTGTTGCCGCCACCGACGATCAATTGGGGCTGGCTCCCCACAGCGCGAAACTCTATACTGACTGGATTGCGGCTGGTAAATCGGCGGAGTTGCACATGTACTTGAAAGGCGGACACGGGTTCGGAATGCGCAAGCAGAACCTGCCGACCGATACGTGGATCGACCGGTTTGGCGACTGGCTGAAGCTGAACGGTTATCTGAAGAAACTGCGTCCTAATCCGTACGAACAGCAGTTTACAGAGGAACAGATCGCTGAATTTCGGCGGAAGGATGAAGAACGATTGCGTACCGATTGGGCTTATTTAGGCCGGTATTCGGCTGATAATCAGAAACTCGCCGGAGCCGCTGCCGATGCAAAGCGGGTGGTTTTTCTCGGCAATTCGATCACCGAAAACTGGGTGAAACTCCAGCCTGATTTCTTCGACAAAAACGCATTCATTGGTCGTGGTATCAGCGGTCAAACGTCGCCACAGACGCTGGTCCGATTCCGGCAGGACGTACTGAATTTGAAACCGGCGGTGGTCATCATCAACATCGGCACGAACGACATTGCGGAGAATAATGGGCCTTATAATCCTGACTTCACGTTCGGCAACATTGTGTCGATGGTCGAGCTGGCGCGGGCCAATAACATCCGGGTCATTCTGGCATCCGTACAACCCGCCTACCAGATGCCCTGGCGGAAAGAAATCGCGGATGTTCCCGGCAAAATTGCCCGTCTGAATGAGCGAATCAAGGCGTATGCCCAACAAAACAAGCTCGTCTACCTCGACTATTATTCCGCGTTGGTTGACGAACGGAAGGGTATGAAAGCCGACTACACCGACGATGGCGTTCATCCAACTCTGGCGGGCTACCAAATTATGGGGCCACTGTCGCAGAAAGCCATTGCCGACGCCATGAAGGCTAATTGATAGCCCTAAACCGACTAATAATCAATCAGAAAATACTAAAAAGTAACAAGTCAATGGCGAAGAACCCGCATTACTTATCTCAACTGGCCCACACCGAGCTTTACTCGCCTGACGTGGAAAAATCCGTTCATTTTCTCCGGGATATTGTCGGCCTGGATGAAACCGGGCGTGATGACAATTCGGTCTATTTCAGGGCTTGGGGGGATTATTTTCATCATACGCTCAAAATCACTTTCCGTGAAACGGCTGGCCTGGGGCATTTAGGCTGGCGCGCCGACAGCCCCGAAGCGCTGGACGAATGCGTGGCCTATCTGGAAAAAACGGGTGCCGGGCTGGGCTGGGTCGACGGCGACTTAGGGCACGGAAAGGCGTACCGCTTTCAATCGCCCGACGGGCATACGCATGAGGTATTCTGGGATGTTGTGTGGCTGCGCGAAACGGGGCAGAAGGGTAGCATCTACGCCGACCGCTACGCCAGCAACCGACGCATCGGCGTTAACCCCCGCCGATTTGACCATGTTACGTATATGGTGGCCGAATTCCAGTATCAGAAAGAGAAAGAATTCTGGCAGGGGATGGGTCTAAAAAATCCCGATGAGGTACGCATGACCGACGAAATTCCGCCCATCGGTGGCCTGTGGACCATCGGCAATCTGTCGCATGACGTAGCGGTGTTCACTGATCCCAACATCGGGCCGGGCGAAGGGACGTTTAATCATCTTGCCTTCAATTTCGACAGCCGGGAAGAAGTGCTGCTGGCTCTGGATTACTTCACCGAAAAGGGATTCAAAAGTGTGATGGGCGCGCCTACCCGCCACAAAGCCGACGAGGGTTTTTTTATTTACATCATCGACCCCGGAAGCGGCATCCTGTTCGAGTTTTACGCGTGCGCACGCCTGATTTTCGCACCCGACCACGGCCCGGATCTCCATTACCTGAAAGACAATCCAAACGATGCCTGGGGAACCGCCAATCCGTTTGCCGAAATGGGCAAAGGCAAAAAGCTCGGCCTGACCGATGGCGTCGTGAAACCGGTTGATGTGTAGGGATTTCGGATGTGGGATTTCAGATTTCGGATATTGTGCTGAAGGGGGCACTTTTACAAATCCAAAATCATAAATCCTAATTCCGAAATGACTAAAAAAGACTTACAGGACCGGCTAAAGCTGTTTGCCATTGATATTGTCCGATTCGCGGAAAGCCTTCCAGAATCGCTCGGGTTTAAAACCGTAAGAAATCAGATTGTTCGAAGTGGCCCGTCTGCGGCAGCTAATTATCGGGCTGCCTGTCGGGGAAAATCGAGCGCTGATTTTAAACACAAGCTGGAAATTGTTGAGGAAGAACTGGATGAAACCCTGTTTTGGCTGGAATTTACCGTCGGTCTTGACGAAACGAAGCGTGGCCTAATTAGCCCGTTGTGGAAAGAAGGTAATGAACTGTTATCCATTATTGTCGCATCCATTAACGCAATAAAAAGAAAACTTAAATGATTTGGGATTGGAGATTTCGGACGTCGGATTATAAAAAAATCTGCAATCCCAAAATCCAAAATCCGACATCATAAATCCGAAATCAATCATGTGGCATTATTTTCCGGGGCAGTATATGCCCTCATACCAGGTTAACCGCGCACTGACACAGGCTCACTACGGCGGGGGCGAATTCGCCGAATGTCTGGAAGTAGCCGGACAAATCACACCCGGCGACAACGAGAGTTTTCACCACGCCTGGGTTAACATGGGCAACAAAGTGTTCGGTATTGGTGAAACCGCCCTGCAAAACGGCAATTTTATTACGGCCCGGCGGTCGATGCTGCGGGCGTTTAATTACCTCCGCACGGCGGAGTTCTTTCTGAAACCGCACGACCCCCGTAAAATGCCGACTTACCTGAAATCGCGGGAAGCGTTTCAGATAGCCATCGAGCATTTTGACAATAAGCCGCTTCAGGTCAAGGTGCCGTTTGACAACGGTCAGGCATCCCTGTCTTTCCTGCCCGGCTATCTCTTTGCTCCACAGGGTGTTGAACGCCCTCCGCTCATGATTATGTTCGGCGGGTTAGACAGCTTGGCTGAAGAACTTTACTTCGGTATTTCGCAGCACCTTAACGAACGTGGCATTGCGCTGTTGGCGATGGACGGCCCCGGACAGGGATATTCGTTGCGCGTCAATAATATCCTGACCCGCTACGATTTCAATGTGGCCGGTACGGCCGTGCTCGACTGGGCCATTGACAATCTAAAAGACCACGTAGATACTACCCGAATCGGTATTGGTGCCGTGTCGATGGGCGGCTACATGGCGGCTCGCTGTGCCGCTTTTGAGCCTCGGTTCAAGGTTTGTATGGTGTTCGGAGCTGTGTGGTCGTACTATGACATCTGGAAAAACCGGCCCGACACGCATCCGCTGGCTGAAATCGTGCAGCACATCGTTGGCGCCGATAACATGACCGACGCACGCGAACGGCTGAAACAATTTGCACTCGATGGCGTAGCGGACAGGATTTCAATGCCTACCTACGTCCTGCATGGCGAAGATGACCGCCAGAATTTTGTCGAAAACGCGTATAAACTGGATGCGGCTCTGACCTGTGAACACGTGCTGGAGATTGTGCCGAAAGAAGAAAGCGGCTCGGCCCACTGCCAGATCGACGACTTCACCAAGACGCTCAATATGTACGACTGGATAGCTGGTAAGTTGATTGGTTAATTGATTAATTGGTTAACTGGTTGATTGGTTAGCCAGTAATATAAGTCAAAAGGTTTACCCACCCACCAATTAACCAATCCCCAATCAACCAATCTCCAATTAACCAATAAGCCAATGATACAACAGATAAAAAAAGGCATTACGTATGCCGAATCGGGGGAGGCCGATGCCCAGGTGCGGGCTACGGTAGAGCAGATGCTGTCCGACGTTGGCACAGGGGGCGACGCGGCTGTTCGTGCCTTGTCGGAACGGCTCGATAAATGGTCGCCTGCCAGTTTCCGGCTGTCGCAGGAGGAGATAGATGCCATCATTGCCAGCTTACCGCAGCAGGTAATTGACGACATTACGTTTGCCCAAACCCAGATCCGCAACTTCGCCCAAATCCAGCGCGAGGCCATCCGCGATGTCGAGGTCGAGACGTTGCCCGGCGTATTTCTGGGCCACAAAAATATTCCGGTCAACAGTGTCGGTTGCTACGTTCCGGGTGGCCGCTACCCGATGGTGGCGTCCGCGCACATGAGCATACTGACAGCAAAAGTGGCGGGGGTGAACCGCGTAATCGCCTGTACGCCACCCATCAAAGGCGAGATTCCGGCGGCAACGGTAGCGGCTATGGCGATGGCCGGGGCCGATGAGATTTATCTGCTGGGTGGTGTTCAGGCGGTAGCGATGATGGCCCTCGGCACCGAAACCGTCGAGTCAGTCGATATGCTGGTGGGACC
>JANPJE010000080.1:0-6191 GCA_031425355.1 Spirosoma sp.
CCGGTCATCTTCATGCTCTTCACCTACGGGTACATCGTCGTTAGTCTGACTCGAATGTTGACTATCAATCTGTTTCCGCTTGACCCGCCTGCTGGCCTGATTCCGTTAATTGACCCGCTCAGCAACGCCTTCTACGGCGAAAAATACATCACCAAAGATTTATTCTTCTCGGGCCATACCTCCAGTATCTTCCTTATTTTCCTGAGTCTGCGCCGACGGTGGGATCGGCTGTTTGCGTTCGTAGGGTCGCTGATTGTGGGTGGATTATTACTTGTGCAGCATGTTCATTATACAATCGATGTGATGGGTGCGTTTGTGTTTACGTACCCGCTTTACTGGATTGGCAAAAAGATAGCTCTTGGCGGCTGGAACAATCATCAAAAAGAGATAGTGTGATCGATTGGCGGATTTCGATGTCACAGCTACGATGGGTAGAAGTTGGGTATTTTTGGTTTTTAACAACCAATTCGACCCTGGCAGATCCGTCAGCGGACACTGTCCAACTAAGCCAATAGAGTAGGTTAAATAGCCACTAACGTACTGACTAACAACGAAATTTACCGTTCGTCAGGTGACTAATCCACAGGAATGTAAATGACCGTTCGTTAAAGTCTTGTCAATTAAATTGCGTCGAAGTAATCCTAAAATTGTAAATTTCGTAGATTTGGCCCATTAAGATGCCGTTAAACCTGCACATCCGTCAGCGTGCGGTCGATGGTTGGCATCAACGATGGAACCTCCGATTTGTAAACCACCGATATGAGCAAATTAAACTTACCGCCCTTCTCACTGGGCGAAACCATTACCCCCGAACAACGTCAGTTTTTTAACAAAAACGGGCTTATTGTTTTTCGTAACTTCATTAACCCGGAAACCGTCAAATTATTTATCAGTGAAGTTGATCGAATTGAAAAAGAGTGGCTGGCCGAAGGTCGGGATAAAGTAAATGGCGTACCGCTTAAATTCGGTCAGGATGACAGCGGAAATCCAATGATTCAGCGGATGTGTTTCCTATCGCAGCACAGCGAGGCCCTCCACGAATTTTTGCAGGACCCTCGCCTTCAGGCTGTCGTTGATTTGCTTCAGCCCTACGAAGGACGTATTGCGGAGATCGAGAAAGACGGGCTGATTATGAATCATTACATCCGTACGCCCAACAGCAAATTTTCGCAGATGGGCTGGCACACAGATAGCCCGCGTGATATTTTCCTCGGTCAGCGTATCATGCCGATGCTCAATGTAGGCATCCACCTCAACCCGACACCCTACGAAAACGGCGGCCTGCGGGTCATTCCCGGAACCCACAAACAGGGCATTTTCAAAATGCTGTTCCGCAAAAAATATTTTGTTGATAACGACCCCGACAAGCACGAAATCGGCTTCGATATCAACGCGGGCGATTTGTCGGTACACGACGGACGAATCTGGCACCGGGCGCAGCAATCGCCTTTTGTTGGCGAAGCCAGCCGTCGGCGGGTCATGTACGTCCCAGTCGTTACGGGCAAATACATGCCTAAACACGCGAACAGCAAAACGCCGTTCTATCACCGGTTTATTTCAAAAGTCAACATTTAGAAGTTGTAAAGTTATAGGGTTGTAAAGTTGTAGAGTTTGCAGACGCGGCCTACAACTTTACAACCCTATAACTTTACAACTATATAATCTTTTTTATGGCCTACGCCCTAATCACGGGAGCCAGTAAAGGCATTGGTTTAGCCATTGCTACCGAGTTGGCCCGCCGAAAGTTCGATTTGCTGCTGGTGGCCCGTTCAGGGTCGTTGCTGGAGCAGATTTCCCAAAAATTAGCGGCTGAGCACGGCATCAAGACCGATTTTCTGGCGATTGATCTGGCCGAAACCGGAGCCGCTCAGCAACTGTTCGACTGGTGCGCTCAGAAAAAGTATGCGGTTCAGATGCTGGTCAACAACGCAGGTTACGGCCTGAGCGGCCCGTTTGAGAAACACAGCCTCGCCGAGCATACCGCCATGATGACCGTTAATATGACGGCTCTCGTTGAGTTAACCCACCTGTTTCTGCCCCAGCTTCGGCAACAATCCAAAGCCTATATTCTGAATATCGGGAGTTCGGCGGCTTATCAGGCTATACCCAAGCTAAGTTTGTACGCGGCCTCAAAATCGTTCGTCCTTCAGTTTAGCCGGGGACTTCATCAGGAGTTGAAACGCTCGTCTGTGTCGGTCACCTGCGTTTGCCCCGGCGCTACCGATACCAACTTTGTAGACCGCGCACAGATTGGTGAAAAAGGCCGGAAAGCGGCTGAAAAAGTGAACATGACCCCTGCCGATGTAGCCCGCCAAGCCGTTGAAGCAACACTGGCCGGTAAGACCGAAGTGGTGACGGGCCTGCTCAACAAAGCCGGCAAACTAATGGCCTGGCTACTGCCAAAAGGTTTAGTTGAGCAAACCGCCGGGAGCATTTACGATTAACGTTTAGCACTGGCATAAGTGAACGAGGAATGCTCTGACGTTGATTCAGGGCATTCCTCGTTTTGTTTTGTGAATTGTATTCCGCCAATAAGTGGCACTTTATTTGTATTGCTACCGTTGTACTCATATAACTTTACAAAGACGTTGGATGCTGGACCTGCATAAATACCCTATTCCATTGCCTACCGACGTCCAGCCAACACATGCAATTTTCCGAATTATCAATTATTGACCCTATCCTGAAGGCCCTGGCCGAAGAAGGATACACCACCCCTACCCCCATTCAGGAACAAGCCATTCCAACTTTGTTGAGTCGCCGTGATTTGCTCGGTTGTGCTCAAACCGGAACGGGTAAAACTGCCGCCTTCGCCATTCCCATTCTGCAACTGCTGAACGAAGAACGTAGCCAAAGTACAGGCGGTCCCCGACGTATTAAAGCCCTGGTTTTAACACCAACGCGCGAATTAGCCATCCAGATTGCTGAAAGTTTCGCATCATATGGTCGGCATTTGAATCTGCGTCATACCGTTATTTTTGGTGGCGTTTCGCAACACGCACAGGTTAACACGCTCAAATCGGGTGTCGATGTGCTGATTGCGACACCCGGCCGTTTGCTCGACCTGATGAATCAGGGTTTTGTTGCTCTGCGCGATGTACAGTTTTTTGTCCTCGACGAAGCCGACCGGATGCTCGACATGGGTTTTATCCATGATGTCAAAAAGGTAATCGCCAAGCTGCCGTCTCGTCGGCAGTCGCTGTTTTTCTCGGCAACCATGCCACCCGACGTAGCGAAACTGGCCGATACGATTTTAAACAATCCAGCTAAAGTTGAAGTGACGCCCGTATCGTCAACGGCAGATACGATTGCACAAGCCATGTATTTTGTGGGAAAAGACGACAAGCGTAAATTGCTGGTCCACATTCTTGACGACAAAAACATTAAGTCGGCGCTTGTCTTTGCCCGGACCAAACACGGTGCCGACAAAGTGGTTAAAGACCTGCTGAAAGCCGGTATCGGTGCCGAAGCCATTCACGGAAACAAATCGCAGAATGCCCGTCAGCGCGCGCTTTCGAACTTTAAAAGTCGCGAAACACGGGTGCTGGTTGCAACCGATATTGCTGCACGGGGCATCGACGTAGATGAACTTTCGCACGTAATCAATTACGAATTACCGAACATTCCCGAAACGTACGTTCACCGCATTGGCCGGACAGGTCGCGCGGGACACGATGGCATTGCGCTGTCGTTCTGCGATGCTGAAGAGACGGATTTCCTGCGGGACATTCATAAACTCATTGGCAAGCACGTTCCGGTTATAGAAAACCATCCGTACGTACTCGATATTGCAACCGCAGCCGTTTCGCCCGCTCCTGCCCGTCAGGGACAGCGTAATGGCGGGAGCCGAAACGGTGGCGGTGGTCGTTCGAGTGGTTCGGGAAATCACGGTTCATTCCAGCGCGGTGGCGGTGGCAACAGCAACACCCGCCGGGCGGACAGCAGTCAGCCCCGCAGCAACGACAGTCGGCCTGCGGGTCAGAGTGGTACGCTCCGCCGTGACGATGCTCCTGCCCCAGCCCGGAGCAGTAGCCGCCCCACACAGCCCCAAAGCCGGGGCACGGGCAACAGCCGGTTCAGCAATAACAGTTCCGATAAGAATTATTGATTGGTTCAGGTTGCACGATATGTTTCGCACGACTTGACTAACTGATTACGAAGCCCCGGATCCTAATCCGGGGCTTTTTTGTTGATAGACGGAATTATCCGAATCGCATAAATCACACCCATCGTTTTCACTTTTGGTGTAAATTTGTAGACTATTCTTATAGCTCTATGAAACGACTGCTTTTGTCATTCGCTACGTTGATTCTACTTTCTGTCGGCTGGTCTCAGTTCCGCCAGAACACCACCGATACCAAACCCAATGACTTTACAAACTGGGGCGAATACCTCGGCGGACCCGACCGCAGTCACTATTCGGCTCTCACCCAGATTACGCCCGAAAATGTTGATAAATTACAGGTTGCCTGGACCTACGCAACGCCCGACAGCGGGCAAATTCAGGCCAACCCGATCATCGTGGACGGTGTGCTTTATGGCGTAACACCTACCGTTCAGGCCTTTGCGCTGGATGCGGCCACGGGCAAAGAAATCTGGCGGTTTGGTGCTCCGCTCAAAACGTCGCTCAGCACCAGCCGGGGTGTTGCCTACTGGTCCTCTGCTTCCAAAGTAACGGGTGGAGAAGCCCGAATTCTACACACCGTTGGCTCATTGCTCTACGCCCTCGATGCCAAAACGGGGAAGCCTATTCCGGGTTTCGGACAGGACGGCCATATTGACTTGCATGAGGGTTTGGGTGAACAGGCGAAAGACAAATTTGTCATTTCTAATACACCCGGCACGATCTTCGACGATCTCATCATCATGCCCGTTCGGTTGTCGGAAGGGGCCGATGCGGCACCGGGTCACGTTCGGGCGTTTAATGTTCGCACGGGAAAATTAGTCTGGACATTCCACACCATTCCACAACCCGGCGAGTACGGCTACGACACCTGGCCGAAAGACACGTATAAAAATACCGACGTTGGTGGTGCGAATAACTGGTCGGGCATGGCCGTTGACCGTCCGCGCGGCATCCTCTACGTACCGACCGGCTCGGCGGCTTTCGATTTTTACGGGGGCAATCGAGCGGGACAAAACCTGTTTGCCAACTGTTTATTAGCCCTTGACGCGCGTACCGGCAAACGACTCTGGCACTTTCAGGCGGTTCATCACGACATCTGGGACCGCGATTTTCCGGCTCCGCCCAACCTGCTGACGGTGACCAGCAATGGCCCCGACGGCCGACCCCGGCGTGTGGATGCTGTGGCGCAGGTAACGAAGTCGGGGCATGTGTTTGTGTTCGACCGGGTAACGGGTAAGCCGCTTTTCCCCATCAAGGAAGTTCTTATGCCAAAATCCGACGTTCCCGGTGAAATAACGTGGCCCACGCAACCGCTGCCCACCCGCCCGGCTCCGTTTGCCCGGCAAAACTTTGGCGAAGCCGATTTAAACCCCCATTCGAGTGAGCGCGATACGTTGCTGGCGCAATTTAAACGCAGTCGCCGGGGTACGTTTCAGCCATTAAGCAGGCAGGGCACGTTTATCTTTCCCGGCCTCGACGGTGGGGCCGAATGGGGCGGTGCCGCTACTGATCCCGACGGCATTATGTACGTCAATTCGAGCGAAGCGGCCTGGCTCATCGCGTTGAACAAAGCCCCGAAGCAGGACGAACTGGCTCACCTCAGCACGGGAAACAGACTTTATACAACCAATTGCGCCAACTGCCACGGCCCCGAGCGGAAAGGCAATACCGCCAGTGGATTTCCTTCGCTGGTGAATATCAATCAGCGACGCGACCGGGCCTACGTAACGCAACTGATCAGCTACGGCAAGGGCATGATGCCAGGATTCACACAATTGTCTGCCGCCGAGAAACTGGCTTTAGTAGGCTTCCTGTTCGACGACGAAAAAGTAGAGGCTGGCGGTTCGGTATCCAAAAGGAGTAAAACTCCGTATGTGCCGTATAAAATTTCGGGTTATACCAAGTTTACGGATAGCAAAGGCTTATCGGGTATTGCCCCGCCCTGGGGGACGCTCAACGCCATCGACCTGAACACGGGAGAATATTTATGGAAAATTCCCCTCGGCGAAGAACCCGAATTAAAAGCAAAGGGCATTCGCAATACGGGTACTGAAAACTACGGCGG